>NZ_JBQKUH010000116.1:0-528 GCF_054968485.1 Leisingera sp. G5_S3_59_S7 | reverse complement strand
GCGGTATCCAGCCCGTCGCGGGCGTTGCGTTCAAAGAAGCTGTCCGCCACCAGCATCCGCTCAGGCGCGTCGCCGTCCGGGGTGGCGGTGGTCTTGACGCCGTCGCCCAGCGATTTGCGGAAATGGCTGCCGGTCACCTTGGCGTCATCGCCGCCGACGATGCGGACCTGGTAGAAGCCGCCGTCGAAGGAGCTCTTATCCAGGCTGAAGCGGTCGCCGTTCAGCACGTCGATATGCATCGAGACATTGCCGGAGAACGCGCTGTTCTGAACGGTGACCCCATCGCCTTCGACCACCAGGATGCGCTTGGTGTGGTAATCGGTGCCCGACACCGGTTTGGCGCCGCTGTAGCCGGTTTTCGGCGCGTTCACCACGTCGAAAGTGACATTATCGACCGTGACCCCGTTGGACAGCAGGAACAGCGGCGAGGTGTCGGTGGGCGAGGTGGTGCGCACATCCAGGCCCGCGCCCTTCTCGGCGGTGAGGGTGAAATTCTCCGGCAGCCGCAGGTGCGACCCCGAGATCTTG
>NZ_JBQKUH010000115.1:0-745 GCF_054968485.1 Leisingera sp. G5_S3_59_S7 | reverse complement strand
GGCATTGCCAACTTATTTGCACCCGGCTGAATGCGGCCTGCTCCGCGCCCGTCATGCGGTCATCTCGAGTGCGTAGCCGTTCCAAAGATCAAAGGCATCGGATCGGGCGTGGCGGTACGATGTGGCGGTAAGACGATAGCGGCGGGGACGGAAGAACATGTTGATCTGGTCATGTGCGTCCAGAAATCTCTGAGCCTGTCCGGGTGACTTGAACCGCCCCATGAGTTTCTCTCGCTTGCGGGTTGGCCGATGGGATCCTTCGATCCGGTTGTTCAAGCCCTTGTGCGCCCGATGATCAGCATTCGCCACGAGGTTGCGGATCGGCCTGATGTAACTGCGCAGCTTGTCGGTGATCACGACCCGCGGCGCGCCAAACCGGTCGATCAGCCGCTTCAAGAACCGGCTGGCGGCCTTTGCATTACGTTGCTTTTGCACGAGAATGTCGAGCACATTCCCATTCGCGTCGACTGCCCGCCAAAGCCAGAACTTCACGCCATTGATCGGAACAACGACTTCATCCAAGTGCCATTTGTCACTGGCGCCCGGCCTGTCGCGCTTGATGCAATCGGCGAAATGGCGGCCAAACCGGTTCACCCAGTTCCGGACGGTTTCCCGGCTGACCATCACGCCGCGTTCGGCCAGCAGATCCTCGACATCTGCCGTGCTCAGCGCAAACCGATGGTAAGCCCAGACGGCATAGGAGATGATCTCGCGGGGAAAACGAAAGCCCTTCAGGCGTCGAATT
>NZ_JBQKUH010000114.1:0-829 GCF_054968485.1 Leisingera sp. G5_S3_59_S7 | reverse complement strand
GGGTCCGTTGCATTAACCATCGGGATGTCGGAGACATCGTTGCCCCAGGCTGAGGAGTGAGCGATGTCCCGGCGCAATCCGTTCAAGCGGCACAGGTTTCCGCGCGAGGTCATCCTGTTGGCGGTGCGCTGGTACTGCCGCTACCCGCTTTCGTGCCGGGACGTGCGGGATATGCTTGCCGAGCGGGGTGTTACTGTTGATGCCTCGACGGTTCACCGATGGGTGCGAAAGTTTGGCCCCGAAATCCGGAAACGGGCCCAAGCCCGACACCGCTCCTGGCGCGGGCTGCAATGGCATGTCGATGAGACCTACCTTCGTGTGGGCGGGCGCTGGCGTTACCTTTGGAGGGCCGTGGATCAGTTCGGCCAGCTGATCGATTTCCGCCTGACGGCGCGGCGGGATGCCAAGGCAGCAAGGGCATTTCTGCGCCAGGCGCAAGACACCGTTCGGTGTTATCAGCCGCTTACAATCGTCACCGACAAGGCGCAAAGCTATGCAAAGGTGATCGGCGAGATCAACGGCCGGCTCGGGCCTGATAATGCTATCCGCCACGTTAACCGCAAGTATTTAAACAATAGAATCGAGAGTGATCATGCCGCACTGAAGCAGCGATTGCGCACCATGCGCGGGTTCCAGACACTGGCCGGAGCGAAGGCCGCGCTCGCTGGCATCGAAACTTTCCGCACCATTCGAAAAGGCCAATTCGAGAATTGTGAAACCGGGGTGATCAACGAGATCGCCTTCATCGCCAAACTGTTCCAGGAGGCTGCGTGATAGGCGAGAAAAGCCGACGACAAACACAGCCCTCTGCTGTTAATGCAACGGACCC
>NZ_JBQKUH010000113.1:0-1566 GCF_054968485.1 Leisingera sp. G5_S3_59_S7 | reverse complement strand
GCTTTGAGCAGGTCGATGTTCGCCCTTCCATACATCTGGCGTTTGAGCGTTTTGAGGCGGTTAATCTGCCCTTCAGTCTGCCCGTTCGACCATGGTTCCCGAAGCGCCGCGGCGACCGCTGCCTGATCTCGCCGCAGCCCGCGGGCAAAGGCACCGAGCAGCCCGTCTTCCGCTTCATTCAGCCATCCTTCCAGCGCGCCTTCGCGAGCATTGCGTACCATGTCCGTAAACCGGTCGGTCAGCCTTCGGGCTGTGGCGAGAGCAGGCAGCGAAGCTTCGATCCTTGCGACCTGGATGGCATCCGCCTTGCACAGATGATCCCGGCCCAGGGTCAGGAGGCGGGCAATCTTGCGCGCGGGCGGCGATTTTTCTGCTCCCGATGGCGCGGCCCGCCCGGCACGGCGCTGGCGCGTGGCCCATTCCCCGACGACGCGGAGGCTGCCCTGGAAACCATCGGCCCGCAGCCGGCGCCAGATTTCGGCGCCGTTCCGGCAGCCGCCCGCCCATTCCCGCTCCAGCCGCGGCAGCCAAGGAGTCAGACTGCTCTCACGGATGCGGAAAACATCCTCGCGTTCCCCGCGCAAAATCTGGCGGACGAGCTGGCGGCTGAGCCCTGTCTGGCGAACGATCCGCCGGATCGGTACGCCATCATCAGCCATCTGGCGAACCATCCGGTTGGTTTGCTGGCGGCGCAGATAGCCTTCGTATTGCAGCTTTTCAGCGGCTGTCAGCAGCTTTGGGTCCAGTGTCTTTGCTCCGATCGCTTTGCGGATGGCAGGCATGTTACGCTGCACAGCGGCCAGGAAAGCTGTGCTCACGTTTTCTAACAGGTGCCAGCGGTCGGCAACCTGAACCGCTTTTGGCAAGGCCCGAGAGACGGCACCTCCATAGCCTCCGTTGCGGTCGCGGGCGACGACCTCAATCCCTGGACGGGCCCGCAGCCAGGCCTCGACCGTGGCCGGTTCCCGGTCCGGAAGGAGATCAATGACCCGGCGCCGCTCCAGATCGCAGATCAAAGTGCCGTATCGCTGCCCCTTTCGCCAAGCCCAATCGTCGATACCTATAACGCGGAGATCACTGTTTGAGGCCTCAGCCGTGTCCCGGATGCTGCGGAGGAAAGTATCCTTGCTGACCGGCAGCAGGAGCCGTGCGGCGAGCGCCTGTGCCGGACGCCCGCCGAGTGCCAGGCCGAGGTGCCGGACCAGTCCTTGCAGACGGGAGGTGCGCCGCGCATGTGGCCGGGTCACGTCCGCCGGAAACCGCTCGGCAAATATCTTGGCTGGGCAATGCAGAGCACGGCAGCGAAAGCGGCGAACCAGCAGGACCAGTTCCACCTTCCGGCCATGCGCAGGAAGATCGGCAGGCCGTCGGCGGTACCTGCTGTGAACATGGCGTGAAGCCGTGCCGCAGCGCGGGCACGCCGCCGTGGCTTTGGCGGAACGCGAGTGGATCCGGACCGTGTTCCCAACAAGCTCAACCTGGTCGGCCTTGAGACCTGCTGGCAGGAAATCCCGCCGTGAAAACTGTGACGCCATCGGCAACCTCCTCCAAAACCTGCCAATATAT
>NZ_JBQKUH010000112.1:0-1795 GCF_054968485.1 Leisingera sp. G5_S3_59_S7 | reverse complement strand
GTTCTCATCCTCCAGCGCCTTCAGCCGTGCGGCCTCCGACACCTCCATGCCGCCATACTTGGACTTCAGCTTGTAAAAGGTCGCCGGGCTCAGGCCGTGCCGACGGCACACCTCCGCCGTCGGCATCCCGGCTTCCTGCTCTTTGATCATCCCGATGATTTGCGCCACGGTGAAACGGCTCTTACGCATTCGTCTGCTCCTACATAGGTTGGGCAGACTCTACTTCATGGTGAGGGATTTTGCGGGGGGCAGGTCACCGTGGCCGCGCCGCAGCGCGGATTGTCCATCAATAGACCCGGGCGGAGGCTTGACTTCCATATGGCAGGTGACCATCTTGGCGGCATGATTATTCGCGAGTCATATGCACGGTTTCTTCTTCTGAACCGCCCGTTTCCTCGGGCGGCCTGAAACACGCGTTGTCGCGGCCTCCCGAGGTTTCTTCACCCTAAAACCTTGATAGCGGGCTTCCCCCCGCTTGCAGCGGGTAACCCCCGTTTGTGGAGAGCGATCGTGCTTACTGGTGAAAAAACCGGCAGCATGGCCGGTCAGCGGGTATTCTACCCGAACATCGAACCTCATGCCTATTCGCTTACTGACAGCGATGCAAACAAGCTGGAGCAGGTATTGGCCTTAGGCTCCTTGTCCCTGGAGGCGGCAGCAATTTTGCGTGCCAAAAACGACGGCGCAAGACGCATAACCGGGCCGGTCCCCGATGACCTGGTAGTGTCCGGCCGCCGAATTGAATTCATGATCAGCGGAGGTGGCGCCCAGCAGGGCACCCTTACAATGGACGCGGTACCCGCGCAGCGGCTTATCAGGGTTTCTTCGGTCCTGGGCGCGGCACTATTGGGTATGCGGATCCTGCAAAAGGCTCCTTTGCCTCGCGAGGACGGCAGCATTGCCACGCTTGTTGTGCTCAAGGTCTTCAGTTCTTCCTGACCGCTGCCCGTTCCTGCGGATCAATCACTGCAAAAAACCCACGGACACACACCACCGGGTATCCGGTGCTCTAAAGAGGAAAAACTCATGATGACGCCTAACAATGCCCCCCGCCCATCGCGGCGGCAACCCAAAGTCGTGCTTGCCCGCGAGACGCTGGACAAGCTTGAAGCACTGGCTGAGGGGGCCCTCAACCGCACACCTGAATTGGCTGACCGGCTGCTGGAAGAAATCGAGCGCGCCAAAGTCGTTACCACCAGAAAACTGCGCGGTGATGTCGTGGCAATAGGCCGCTCAGTCACCTATCGCGACGAATCTACTGGCCAGACCAAAACGGTGACACTGACGTTCCCGGAAGAAGCCGATATTTCCGAAGGACGCATTTCACTGATGACGCCGGTCGGCGTGGCGTTAATCGGCCTGTCCGAAGGTGCGTCTTTCCGCTGGAAACCGCTTGATGGGGAGGAGCGTTCTTTGACGGTGCTTAATGTCGGCCCGGATGCATAGCATGGCAACGCCCGGCAGCAGGGCAGAGTCCCATACATCGTGATGGGAGAATCCTGAGGTCCGCGGCGCTGTGCAGATGCTCTTATTCCGCCTCTGCCCCGGGGAGCAGCGCACTCCGTGCGAACCCGGGGAGAATTGTTACCTGAACTCTGATGTTCGCAATAATAGGGTATCGATATGTCTCAACTCAGGCTCCCGGAAACCTGCCCAAGCTGCGGTGCAAGCGTGCCGCGCGCCGCTGCGGGGCGCTGCCCCCATTGTCTAACTCGTTTTCGGGATCGAGCCGCATAATCCTGAAACTTGGTTTCACCCTGTGGAACCGGTCAGGATTGAATGCGAAATCTTGGAA
>NZ_JBQKUH010000111.1:0-4275 GCF_054968485.1 Leisingera sp. G5_S3_59_S7 | reverse complement strand
GTGGCGCGGGCCTCCTGGTCGATGGCGTCGCCGCTGCGGTCCGGCGCCGCCTCCTCGCCCGCGTAACGCGCCAGCGCCCAGGCCGCGCCCAGGGTATCGGCCAGCCCCATCTGCACGCTCAGCCCCATTTCCGCGCAATCGCGCCCCGCCGCCTCCATCAGCGCCGCCTCGCTGCCGAACAGATGCGCGCAGCCGGTAAGGTCGATGGTCAGCCCGTCGCACTCCGCCTCCGCCACCCAGGGGCTGAACTTGCCTGCCCAGCGCCTCAGCGCGGCCAGGAATGCCGCCTCCGCCGCCGGGTTGCGCGGCCGCACCGTCAGGCCGGCGCACATCGCATGGGCATCGCGCAGCGGCTGGCCCGGCTGCAGCCCCTCTGCCAAAGCGGCGGCGTTTAACGCGGAAATAACCTGCGTGTTGGAAACTTCCTCGGCAACGGCCAGCGGCCCGTCAATGCCGCCGCGCTCTGCCCGCAGGATACGCTCCGCCCCAAGGCGCGGAAACCAAAGCGAAAGAATGCGGCGGTGGGGCATGGCAGCAGGCACAGGGCAACGGGTCAGGGCAGCGGGTCAGGGCAATTGGGCAGGCAAGGGGCAGCAGGGGCCGGAAGGCCGCCAGATAACAGGAGGCACATACGGCATGTTCTTATTTTGTTCTTATTTCTCGATTCGGTCAATCCGCCCGGAGGCATCGTGACATCTTTCCGCCTGCACAAAGCCGCGGCCCTGCTCGTGGTGATCATAGCGCTGGCCATCGGCAGCACCGCCCCGGTAACCGCCCGGGACAGCAGCCACAGCAAGCATGTGACCAAGCGGATCGCGCTGATGACCTCGCAAAAGGCCGCCATGGATGTGCTGACCGGCATGACTGCCGGGCGCAGCACCTTTGACCGCAGCCAGGCGCGCGCGGCGCGCAAGCAGCTGATCCGGTCCACCGGCAGCATCCGCAAGCACTTCCGCAAGCCGCAGCTGGACCCGCGGTCCAACGCCCGGCCGCTGATCTGGCACGCGTGGAAGGATTTCAAAGCCCGCGCCGAAACTGCCAAAGCCGCGGCCAAGGACCTCAACACCCGCTCGCTCAGCGGCCTGCGCCGCACCCTGCCCGGCCTGATGCAAAGCTGTCTCAGCTGCCACGAAACCTATCGCAGCACGCCCAACAGCTTCACAACGCATTAAACGGGCCTCTCTGGCCTGCCGGCAGCGCCGCTCAGGCGCCGAACCGGGCCATGAAGGTCTCGATGGCGCCGCTGATCACCCGCTCGCGCTCGGCCTCGGTGAATTCGGTGTCGATCTTGAACAGGAACCGCAGAAAGATATCCGCCTTGCACAGCTCGATGAACTGCGCGGCGGCCAGGTCGGCATCCTCGATCTTCAGCTCGCCGCGCGCCGCAGCGGCCTCCATATAGGCCTGGATCTCCCCGTGCAGCGTCATCGGGCCGCTTTCGTAAAACATCGGCCCCAGCTCCGGGAACCGGTCGGCCTCAGCCACGAAAATGCGGAACAGCTGCAGGCTGAAGCCGCCCAGCAGCACCCCGTGCACCCGCTCCGCCGCCGCCCGCAGCACCTCCCGCGGCCTGCGGGTGCCCGGCGCCAGCTCCAGCGACGCGTCCGCCTGCTGCACACAGGCAGAGCGCACCACCTCCATGAACAGCACCCGCTTGTCGGGGAAATAGCTGTAGAGCGTCGCCTTGGACACCCCCGCCGCCTTGGCGATATTGTCGACGCTGGCGCCTTCGAACCCATCCGCCAGGAACACCTCGCGCGCGCCCTCCAGGACCTGGTCGAATTTCCGGCCCGTGCGCAGGACGCTGGCTTGCTGGTTCATGAGGGCTCCTCAGGATACGGGCTGCAGGGTGCAGGGCCTGCCCCTAATGTAATCCGGGCCACCGCTTTGCAACAAGGCTGGTGCGCCATCTTGCGGCGGCATGGGGATCCGCTATATTTAGAATAATTCTAAACTAGGGGCAGATGATGCGGTTTTTCACTCAGCGCAAGCACTTTTCAGACCTCACCGGGCAGGAGATCCTGGCCCTTGCAATTGCCTCCGAGGAGGACGATGCGCGCATCTACCGCAGTTATGCGGCGCGGCTGCTGGCGGACTACCCGGCGACCGCAGCGATGTTCGACGGCATGGCCGCGGAAGAGGATGAGCACCGCGCCCGGCTGATTGCCCTGCACGAGGACCGGTTCGGCCCGGCGATCCCGCTGATCCGGCGCGAGCATGTGGCAGGCTATTATGCCCGCCGCCCGGTCTGGCTGATGGAAAACCTGAGCCTCGACCGCATCCGCGACGAGGCCCGCGCGATGGAGCGCGACGCCGAGCGTTTCTACACCGCCGCCGCCGCCCGCACCCGGGACGCCGCCACCCGCAAGCTCTTGGGCGATCTGGCCGCCGCCGAGGCCGGCCACCAGGCCCGCGCCGGTGAGTTGCAGGAGGCGCATCTGGACGACGGCACACGCGACGATGAGGACCGCGCCGCCCACCGCCAGTTCGTGCTGACCTGGGTGCAGCCGGGGCTGGCCGGGCTGATGGACGGCTCTGTCTCCACCCTGGCGCCGATCTTCGCCACCGCCTTTGCCACCCAGGACACCTGGACCACCTTCCTGGTCGGCATGGCGGCCTCGGTCGGCGCCGGCATCTCGATGGGCTTCACCGAGGCCGCCTCAGATGACGGCGAGCTTTCGGGCCGCGGCTCCCCCATCAAACGCGGACTGGCCTCCGGCATCATGACCACCGTGGGCGGCCTGGGTCACGCCCTGCCCTACCTGATCCCGGAATTCTGGACCGCCACCACACTGGCGCTGCTGATCGTGTTTGTGGAGCTTTGGGCCATCGCCTGGATCCAGAACAAGTTCATGCAAACCCCGTTCTGGCGCGCCACCATGCAGGTGGTGCTGGGCGGTGCCCTGGTGCTGGGCGCAGGCGCCCTGATCGGCAGCGGCTAGACACGGCACTGAACACGGCAGCAGGGTACTCCCGCCCGCTCCGGAGCAGCCAAAGGCTGCCCCTCCCCGGTTGGGCCCGGCAGCGCTGACGCGCTGCGGGGGCGTATTCCCCCACCGGGCTTTCTTGGGTCAAGGGCGGTGCCGCCGCCGCGCCTTGGCGCGGTTCACCCTTGACGCAGGAAAGCCCGGTCACACAGTTGACCAGACGCTCTCAGCAAAAACCCTGCCCCGTGCGCAGTACGGGGCCACGCCCAACTGTGAAGGGCAGTACCCGGACTGCCCATGAACCGGCGGGAGCGCCCCCGCCGGTTCAAAAAACCGCCCAAAAAACAGCCTTTGCCAATTGGTCAGGTCTTGTTACCAATCCCCATGGCCGAGATCTTCTTCCGCACCCTGCCCTTCTTCGCAATCATCGGCCTTGGCTACTGGGCCGGGCGCAGCCGCTTTTTCACCGAAGAGGCCACCGCCTATCTCACCCGCTTTGTCTTCTACTTTCCGCTGTCAGCGATGATCTTCGGCTTCGCCGCCAACCTGTCCTTTGCCGAGGTCTTCGACCCCACCCTGATCCTCGGCTACCTGGCCGGCACGCTGGCGGTCTACCTGCTGGTGACAGCTGTCGCCATGGCCCGAGGCCTTGACGTGCCCACCGCAGCAGTGGAGGCGCAATGCGCCGCCATCGGCAATGTCGGCTTTCTCGGCCTGCCGATGATGGCGATCCTGTTCGGCCCGGCCTCAGTTGCGCCGATGATGGTGGTGCTCAGCGTCGATCTGGTGGTGTTCTCCTCGCTGATCGTCATTCTGATCAACGCCGGCCGCGGCAACGGGCTGGGGATGGCAACGCTGAAACTGGTGGGGTTGGGCCTGCTGAAAAACCCGATGATCCTGTCCATCGTTGCCGGTCTTGCCTGGTCGGCCTCGGCGCTGCCGATCCCGGAACCCGCAAATGATTTCCTCACCATCCTCGGCGGCGCCGCCACCCCCGGTGCGCTGTTTGCCATCGGCGCCTCGCTCGCTTCGAAATCGGCCGAACGGATCCGGATCTCCGGCTGGCTCAGCTTTGCCAAGCTTGTGCTGCATCCGGCCTGCGTCGCCATCGCCGTGCTGTGGCTGATCCCGGCGGCGCCGTTCTCCGCCGCCGTCGCCATCGCCGCCGCATCGCTGCCGGTGGCGGGCAATGTCTACATGCTGGCGCAGCACTACGGCGTGGCCCCGCACCGGGCCTCTGCCGCCATCTTCATCTCCACCGTGCTGTCGATTGTCACCGTGCCGGCAGTGATCGCCTGGGTCTCCTGAAGCCGCCGCCCGGCCGCCGCCCGGCTGCCCCGGAAAGCTC
>NZ_JBQKUH010000110.1:0-4639 GCF_054968485.1 Leisingera sp. G5_S3_59_S7 | reverse complement strand
TTTTGCACGCCGATTCACAGCCTTTTGTGTCATGAAGAGATCAATCTCGAAGAATGCTGTATGAAAAAATTCCTGCTGGATCTGTCTAAGAATTCAGGAGCCGCGGTGAAACTCGCTAAATCTGCCTCATCAAAAATGGGGCTGGACAGAACGCCAAGGTGGGACGGCAGTTTTTTAATAAGATTGATCGGCCGGTTTGGCGAGCCCCGCGTCGTGATCACGGGTAAATTGCGCAGCTATTTCAGTCGGGTCTACGATCTTGCACCGGGAGCGGATCATCGCGCGTGCAAGGGCTTGAATGACCGGATTGAAGGATCCCACAGGCCAGCCCGAAAACGCGAGAAACTGGTGGGGCGGTTCAAATCGCCCAGGCAAGCTCAGAGGTTTCTGGCTGCCCACGACCAGATCAACACCGTCTTTCGTCCCCTTCGCTATCAACTTTCCGTCGTCTCGTACCGCTATGCCAGGGCCGATGCTTTCGACCTCTGGAAAGGCTATACTACCGAAATGAGCGCCTGACAGGCCGAGGTATTGACCTTCTCAATCACCACCAAACAACTTGGCAATCCCATGCCGAGGGCTTCGTCTCCGGCTTCATCGGTCTGCATCTGGTGAAGTGTTATGATCCGGGCGGCCGGACCTAGGGGCGCACTCCACGTTTTGGGGAAATTTGAGATGCCATTGACACTCGACTGCGCGAACCTCCAGTGTTTCCTCGTCGATCCCAAGATGGATCTTGCGCCAGACGCGCCGTTTGGGTCCACCATGCTTGCGGGCGTGCCACTCGCCTTCGCCCTCGACCTTGATACCCGTGCTGTCCGCTGCCCGGCAGTGCATCACGCAGTGATGTCACGAGAGGGGATCAGCAGGTGCAGCGGCCCCTTGGAGCCGCGATACGGAATGTGCACGGCCAGGGTCTTCTGGCGCCGGGACAGGGTGCTGAAGTCGGGCACCGTCCAGTCGAGGCCAACTAGCCGCAGCAGGCTCTCGACGAACCCGGTCGTCTGCCGGAGCGCCATGCCGAACAATACCTCATGGAAAGGCAGGTCTGGATGGCGGCATCGCTGTAGGTCTGCTGCCGGCCACGTCTGCCAGTCGGTGCGGCCTCCCAGCTCATATCGGGGTCGAACCAGATCGTCAGCGAGCCCCGGCGCTTGAGCGCTTCATTGTAGGTTGGCCAGTTCCTGGTCTTGTAGGACGGGGGTGTAGGTCTGCTCATACATCTCAGCTACCACGCTGGATTCATGAGATGAATCCCACACGGGATTTGCGCAACAGGGCCATCCACGGCAGATAACTTGGCAATGCCTTTCAGACAGCTGACGCCAAGCCCTCATTCTGGGAGCTCTCCTCCGGGCTCCAAGAGAGTAAGCCGGATTGGGCCCGCACCCTGCATTCTGGTGAGTACATGCATGCCACTGTCTTTCTAAGTCAATATGAAGAACACTTTGCGGACTTGGGTCAGGTTTTCCCACGTCCCACGAAATCCTGCGGCAACAACAAAGCTGTCACCTACTGAAAACATCTCAGAGACGCCATCGGCATCTGTCAGCCGCACTGTGCCTTCAAGAATGTGGCAAAGCTCATCGAAGTCGTAATTGCAGCGTTCCAGATGAGGCCCGGCTTCCCAGATGCCCGATACCGCGCCTTTCGCTTCATTGGTAAAGTGACGCCAACTGCGAAAGGAATATGGGGTGTCTACGAGTGCAAGATCGTCAATGACCGCATCGGTTGCATCGGTCAGCGTATCCC
Organism: Leisingera sp. G5_S3_59_S7; assembly: GCF_054968485.1. Lineage (NCBI taxonomy): Bacteria > Pseudomonadati > Pseudomonadota > Alphaproteobacteria > Rhodobacterales > Roseobacteraceae > Leisingera > Leisingera sp. G5_S3_59_S7. Next base: position 2,887 of record NZ_JBQKUH010000110.1, on the reverse strand, counting down.
GGAAGGCTATGATTTTCTGAGGGCTTGTGTGCATGACAGAGTGTCCATTCAAAAGTAATATTTGAGTGCTCAGGATCCAAATCCGATTCCAATCCGGTCCATTGCTCTGAGCAGGAGGGAGCGCTTGCCGATCCGGTCCTCTTTCGCGAGATCTGCCTGCGCCCAGCGGATTGCCAATTTCCGAAAGGGTTCCGGCGGAAACGGCACGGGCCGACTGCGCGTCATGCGCAGGGTAGTGCGTTCGGTTCGCACGCCGTACAGCAGGTCAAGCATCGAAAGCGCGGCAAATCGAGTGGCGGTCACGCCCTGACCTGTAAAGCCCGCCGCATAGGCCACACGTCCCCCCATCGCGGTGCCCACAAAATGTGTTAGGCGTGCAGAGGTGTCGATAATCCCGCCCCAGGCATGGCTGAACTTTACATCGGCAAGCTGCGGGAATGTTAAGAGTAGGTTTTGTTCCAAGCGCGCATAGGTTTCGTTCCGGTTTAGCAACCTGTCATCCCGGTTGCTGCCGGAATAATAGACCGCATCATAGCCGCCCCAGAGAAGCCGGTTGTCTGCGGTTTTGCGGGAGTAGTGGAACTGGTTGCCACTGTCGGCAACGCCATAGCGTTCTTGCCAACCGATGGCGGCAAGCTGTTCATCTGACAGAGGTTCCGTCATGATGGTGTAATCAAAAATGGGAACGATCCTGTAGCGCAGCCGACGCAACAAAGGCAGATCGGCATTGGTTGCCAATATCACCTTGTGTGCAAGAACATGGCCATGTTCTGTCGAGAGCCGGACAAGGTCAGCGGATCGCCTGACCTGACCTACCCGGGAGTCTTCAAAAATCTGAATGTTCCGCTCAAGGCAACACTTTGCCAGTCCCGAGATAAGTTTGGCCGGGTTTACGTAGGCATAGTTCGGCTCGAACAGACCGGCGGAATAACGGGAGGTTCCAAGCCATTCACCCAATTCGGTGTTGCCAAGTAAGGTGCATTCAATGCCGTACTTTTTGTACCCATCAGCCATGCCAGAGAGGCCCTCGACCTCCCACGGCGTGCGGGCGATGTTGAGTTTACCAGTACGCTCGAATTCGGCGTCGATCCGGTAGGCGGCGATATCTTCCTCCATCTGGTCGAGGTTCTCCTGGCCAAGTCGGATCAACTTGTCCGCTTCGCGCGGCCAGCGCATGGCAGCATTCATGACACCGTGCGAAATTGACGGGGCAGCGAAGCCGCCGGTACGCCCGCTCGCGGCCTGTGCCAGCTTGCGTGCTTCAAGCACGACGATGCGGGCGTCAGGATGCCGCTCCCTTGCCTTGAGGGCGGCCCAGAGGCCTGTGAAACCCGCGCCGACAATCCCGATATCACAATGCAATTCGCCATTCTGCGGCGTGTTTGTGTTTGGCGCGGCGATGGTACCCAGCCAGTAGGGTGCAAAGGTTGTTTGATCAAACCGGGCTGAAAGTTCCGTCATTTCGATGGCCCGGGCGCTTGATACCATCCCCAGTCTTCCGTGTGATCAAAGCGGGTAACCTGCTTGGTTTCGAGGTAGGCCTCATACCCTGCGCGGCCAAGTTCCCGACCAATACCGGAGGATTTGTACCCGCCCCACGGTGCCTGGGTGAACGTTGGCTGAGAGCAATTGATCCATACGACCCCCGCGCGCAGCTTTGCGGCAACACGGTCACACCTGTCGAGGTCATCCGACATCACTGCAGCGGCCAGCCCAAAGGGACTGTCGTTGGCCATTTCGATTGCTTCGGCTTCGGTCTCAAAGGAGTTAAGACAGACCACTGGCCCGAAAATTTCTTCTGTCCAGATTTCGGCATCGCGCGGCACGTCAGAAAAGATGCTTGGCGCAATGAAAAACCCGCTGTCGAACCCCGTTGGTCGACCGCCACCGGTCACAAGGCTTGCACCGGAATTTTTTGCGCGTTCCAGGATGCCCATGATCTTGTCGTATTGAACCTTTGCGACGATAGGGCCGAGCTTGACACCTTCCTGATCGCCGACACCGATGCTGATCCGTTCGGTTTCTTTTTTCAGACGGGCAATCAGTTTCTGGTAGATTCTGTGATGCACCAACACTCTTGAGGTGGCTGAGCATACCTCACCCTTGTTCCAAAAAATACCGAACATGATCCATTCGACAGCCTTGTCGATCTGGCAGTCGTCGAAGACGATAAAGGGTGATTTCCCCCCAAGTTCGAGCGAGACTGTGCGTATCCCCGCAGAGGCCGCCTGCATGACCTTGCCCCCGGTTGCCACTGAACCGGTGAAGGCGATCTTGTCGACAAGCCTGTGGGCAGTCAGTGCCGCCCCCGCGGTGGGGCCTAGACCTGTGACCAGATTGAACACCCCTTTGGGGAGACCGGCAGTGTCGACGATCCTGGCCAGTTCATAGCATGTCATCGAACACAGTTCCGACGGTTTCAGTACAATTGTGCATCCGGCAGCTAGTGCCGGGGCTAGTTTCCAGACAGCCATCAGCATCGGGAAGTTCCAGGGTGTGATCGCTGCAACAACGCCGACTGGCTCTTGCCAAATTCTGCTATCAAAGCGTATGTCGCCAACATCAATAGCCTGACTGTCTGCCTTGGCGTCCCCCTCGATCATCTTGGCATAAAATTCGAAACAGTAAGCGGCATCCTCAATGTCCCACTGCGCTTCCGGCAAGGGTTTGCCGTTGTCACGGGTTTCCAGCCGCGAAAGTAATTCAAGATTGTCAGTGATCCCTTTTGCAATCCGGCGTAGAATGGACGCCCGCTCCAGGGCGGGCAGGTTGGACCAGATACCGCTGTCAAAGGCGCGCCGAGCGGCCAGGACGGCGCGGTCAACATCCGATGCCCCGCCCGAAGCGACTTCGGAAAACACGTTCTCTGTGGCCGGATCGATCGTTT
>NZ_JBQKUH010000109.1:0-4707 GCF_054968485.1 Leisingera sp. G5_S3_59_S7 | reverse complement strand
CCGCGTGCCCTGGTTGATGGCGCGTTTGGCGTCCAGTTCCGCAGCCACGTCGGCACCGCCGATCACATGGGCGGTGATTCCGCGTTCTTCCAGCTGATCTGCCAGCGACCGCTCGGACACCTGGCCCGCGCACAGCACGATGGTATCGGCCGGCACCAGCGTCGGGTTCTCCCGGGCCTCGCCGAAGCTCACGTGCAGGCCTTCTTCGTCGATTTTCTCGTAGTTCACGCCGCCCAGGAACTCGACGTCCTTCATCTTGAGCGTGGCGCGGTGGATCCAGCCGGTGGTCTTGCCGAGGCGTTTGCCGTGGCGTTCGGCCTTGCGCTGCAGGAGTGTCACTTGACGGGCAGGGGCGGCGGGTTGCGGACCCTCGGGGGCAAGGCCCGCGCGATGCTCAGCGGGGTCGGCGACGCCCCATTCCTTCATCCAGGCGGGCAGATCGGTGGCGGGGCTGTGGCCCTCTTCCAGGAGGAACTCGGAGACGTCAAAACCGATGCCGCCGGCGCCGATCACGGCGACCTTTTGGCCGACCGGCTTCTTGTGGCGCAGCACGTCAATATAGCTCAGCACATTGTCCCGGTCCTGGCCCGGGATGGCCGGATCGCGCGGCAGGACGCCGGTGGCAATTACCACCTCGTCGAAACCGGTCAGATCATCCGCCGAAACCTCACGGCCCAGTTCCAGCGTGACGCCTGCATCAGCAACCATCACCCGGTACCAGTCCACCAGGCCCCAAAATTCTTCCTTGCCCGGCACCTGTTTGGCCATGTTGAGCTGGCCGCCGATCTCTTCAGACTTGTCGAACAAGGTGACTTTGTGCCCCCGTTGCGCCGCTGTCACTGCGGTGGACAGACCGGCGGGACCAGCGCCGACGATGGCCACCGTTTTGGCGGCCGCGGCCGGTTCGATCACCAGCTCGGTCTCGTGGCAGGCGCGCGGGTTGACCAGGCAGGAGGTCAGCTTGCCGCTGAATGTATGGTCAAGGCAGGCCTGGTTGCAGGCGATGCAGGGGGCGATCTGGTCCGCATGCCCTGCTTCGGCCTTGGCGACGAAATCCGCATCCGCCAGCATCGGCCGCGCCATCGACACCATGTCGGCGCAGCCGTCCGCCAGCACCTCTTCCGCCACGTCCGGCGTGTTAATCCGGTTCGATGTGATCACCGGAATGCCGACCTTGCCCATCAGCTTCTTTGTGACCCAGGCAAAGGCCGCCCGCGGAACGCTGGTCGCGATGGTCGGGATGCGCGCCTCGTGCCAGCCGATGCCGGTGTTGAGGATTGTGGCGCCGGCCTTTTCGATCTCCTGCGCCAGCTGCACGACTTCCTCGTGGGTGGAGCCGTTGGGCACCAGGTCGATCATCGACAGGCGGTAGATGATGATGAAATCGCGGCCCACGGCCTCGCGGGTGCGGCGCACCACTTCGATGGGCAGGCGCATGCGGTTTTCGTACGACCCGCCCCAGCGGTCCTCGCGCTTGTTGGTATGGGTGACCAGGAACTGGTTGAGGAAGTAGCCCTCGCTCCCCATGATCTCGACCCCGTCATAGCCGGCTTCCTGTGCCAGCTGCGCGGCGTTCACGATGTCAGCGATCTGCTTCTCGATGCCTGCCTCGTCCAGCTCCTGCGGCGGGAAGGGGGAGATCGGCGATTTCACCGGGCTGGGGGCGACGCATTTGGGGCCATAGGCATAGCGGCCCGCGTGCAGGATCTGCATTGCGATCTTGCCGCCGGCCTCGTGGACGCGTTTGGTCACCACGGAATGATTGGCGACGTCCTTGGCGCTGGTCATCATCGCGGCACCGGGCAGGACCGAGCCTTCGAGGTTGGGGCCGATGCCGCCGGTCACCATCAAGGAGACACCGCCGCGGGCGCGGGCGGCATAGAACTCGGCCACCCGGTTCCAGTCGCCGGTTTCCTCCAGCCCGGTGTGCATGGAGCCCATCAGCACGCGGTTCTTGAGCTGGGTGAAGCCGAGATCCAGCGGGGCAAGCAGATTGGGGTACGCAGTCATCTAAAACTCTCCCTGGCAGTTACCGCTAGGATCGCCCCGCGAAGGCCGGCTTGTCACGTGTAAACGCCGCGTCACCCTCTTGCGTGCCCCGGCGGCAAGCGGTCTAAGGTTCAGGGAAACGCATTTCGAGGAGAGCCGGATGACGCCGGAAGAGATTGCCAAGCTGCCCTATCGCCCCAACGTAGGCGTGATGCTGATCAACGCAGAGGGCGCGGTGTTCGTTGGGCAGCGCAAGGACCGGTACAAGGACGCCTGGCAAATGCCGCAGGGCGGGATCGACAAGGGCGAGGACCCGCGGATCGCGGCCCTGCGCGAGCTGGAGGAAGAAACCGGCGTGGGGCCGGAGCTGGTGGAGATCATCGCAGAGAGCGATGGCTGGCTGCCTTATGACCTGCCGCATGACGTGGTGCCCGGTTTCTGGGGCGGCAAATACCGCGGGCAGGAGCAGAAGTGGTATCTGATGCGGTTCCTGGGAACGGATGAGCAAGTGAACATCGAAACCGACCACCCGGAATTCTCTGCCTGGTGCTGGCAGCCGGTCGATAGCCTGGTGGAGAAGATCGTGCCCTTCAAGCGTGAGGTCTATGCGCGGGTGGTGGAAGAGTTCCAGGAGTTTTTGTGAGATGCATTTCCCGCGGTTCTTGTACGGATGTTTCGCCCGGCCGGCAGGCCGGGCAGCGCCTGACCTTCACAATGGGAAGGCGCATTGCACCTTCCTAAGGTCAGGCGCTGCCCTAGGCGTATTCGCCGCAGCCTTGTTGCCGGTAATGTCTGTAACTCCCGCCGCGGCCCTCAGCTGCCTGCCTTGGGGGCCTGCGGACGCCTATTTGCAAGCTGCTGCATCAGAGAGCGCCTATAATGTCATCGCGGGCGAACTGCGGTTCGACGAAAGCCTGCTGCCGCAATCGCATTCGGACAATCCCAATGAGACCCCGCCGCTGACCAGGATCCCGGCACAGATTTCGGGCAAGATGCTGGAGGGCAAGTATTTCTCAGGGCGGGTCAATGTGCCGGCGATGCTGGAGGTGGAATGCCTTGGCCCCTGGTGCGGCGGGATGAAGTCCGGTGCGGATTATGTGTTCTTCGCCGAACAGCGCGGGCAGGAACTGGTGATCCGGGCGGGTGCTTGCGGCGGTTTCGCATTTGGCGATACGCCTGAGGTCCGGCGGCAGGTGCTGGAGTGCCACCGCGGCGGGGCCTGTGAGCCTGCGATGCCGCGGTGACGGGAGTTACTCTGCCGGCGCTGTGGCGCGATTCGCGCGCCGCTGCAGCCGGGCTTGGCCGAGCCACAGGCTGAACAGGGCCAGCAGCGCGCCCAGCATCTGGTTGGGCGTCAGCGTCTCTCCCAGCAGCAGCCAGCCCAGGATCACTGCCGACAGCGGGCTCAGCACGCCCAGCAGCGAAACCTGCGAGGGTTCGATCCGGGCGAGACCCCGGAACCACAGGATATAGGTCAGCGCCCCGCCGATCAGACTCATATAGGCGAGCCCTGCGATATTGGCGGCGGTGAAGACAGGCAGCTCCGGCACCGTCCAAAGCGCAATGGGGACCAGCAGCAAACCGCCCGCGGTGAGCTGCCAAGCGGTGAAGGTGAGCGGCGGCACCGGCGGCTGCCATTTTCGCGTCAGAACCACGCCTGCCGCCATCGACGCCGCTCCGCCCAGACCCGCCAGCACGCCCAGCGTATCAAGCTTGGCGGCAGGCGTCAGAACCAGCAGGGCCACGCCCGCAATGCTGAGCACAGAAGCAGCGACGGCGGCGGCGCGGATCTGCGTTTTCAGTAACAGGGCCGACAGAAACACCACGATCAGGGGCTGCACCGCACCCAGGGTGGCGGCGACTCCGCCCGGCAGGCGGTAGGCGGAGACGAACAGCAGCACCCAGAACAGCGAGAAGTTCAGCGCGCCCAGCACCATAAGGCGCGGCAGCCAATTCAGCGGCGGCAGCTGGCGCACCAGCACCAGCAGCAGCAACCCGGCAGGCAGCGCCCGCAGCAGGGCCACCACAAGCGGCGAATGGCCAGGCAGCAGGGACGTCGTCACGATATAGCTGCTGCCCCAGATGGCAGGGGCCAGCGCCGTCAGCAGAAGGGTGCGGATGGGCATGTGTCTCTCCTTATCTTGATGTCGAGATAATGGTTTTTATCTTGACGTCAAGATGTAAAGGCTTAAACCGGTAGCCATGGATCATGTGGATTTTATCACCCAGCAATGGGGGCAAGAGCGGCCGGACCTGGACGTCACGGCCATGGGCGTTATCGGCCGGGTGGCGCGGCTGTACCTGGCTTACCAGCGCGAGATGCATAAGACTTTTGCCGAATTCGGGCTGAATGCGGCCAAGTTCGATGTGCTGGCCACATTGCGCCGGTCGGGTGCGCCCTACACGCTGTCGCCGGGTGAACTGCTGAAGGCGACGATGGTGGCTTCCGGCACCATGACCAACCGGATCGACCGGCTGGAGGCGGACGGGCTGGTCAAGCGGGACGTGAACCCGGAGGACAGCCGCAGTTTCCTGGTCGGCTTGACGGAGGAGGGGTTTGCGCTGATCGACCGGGCGGTGACAGCACATGTGCAGACCCAGAAACGGCTTCTGGCAGGGCTGAGCGCTGCGGAGGTGGAAGCGTTGACCGGGCTTTTGAGCAAGGCCCAGGCAGCAGCTGATCGGTCTGAAACAAAGCATTCCGGCTGAACCGGCGAA
>NZ_JBQKUH010000108.1:0-4873 GCF_054968485.1 Leisingera sp. G5_S3_59_S7 | reverse complement strand
TTCCTGCACTCAGTTTTTCCTGCACTCAGACGGTATACTGCTGCGCCGCGCGCAGGCAGCTACAGCAGCAGCCCCGGATCCTGCTCCATCGCAAGCCCGGGGAACACCCCGCCCTCCAGGCCGCTTTTCTGCGCCCCGGCAAGCCCATGCAGCAGCCAGGCGAGGTAGCGGCGCACATCCGCGGTCGGCATCAGGTCGCGCCGGTCGTAGAGGTCGGCCTCCGCCAGCCCCGGCCAGCGCCCCAGCACCCGGCCGCCGCGCACCGCGCCGCCTGCCAGCAGCATCGCGCCGCCGGTGCCGTGGTCGGTGCCGCCAGTGCCGTTCTCCCGCACGGTGCGCCCGAACTCGGTCACCGCCGCAACGGCGGTCTTGCCCCAGATCTCCGGCCCCACGCCGCTTTGCAGCTCCAGGATCGTCTCCGCCAGCCGCCCCAGCGCCGCCTTCAGGCCGCCGGCCTGGCGGTAATGCGTGTCCCAGCCGTTGATCGAGAACGCCGCAATCCGGCTGTCGCCCCGCAGCTGCTGAGCGGCATAGGCGGCAATCGCGGTATGCGCCTTGCCCTTCGGCGCCTTCATCATCTCCATCATCCCGCTGTCTTCGCTGCCCTCGCCGCCGTCCTCAAGATCCAGCGACATATCCTGCCGGGTCAGCTCCAGCGCGTCGTTCAGCGCCGCGTGGAACAGCGGGTCGTCTTCCATCAGGAGCGCCGCCAGCCGCTCCGCCTGCGGGCTCATCGCCAGCCCGGCGCCCGGCGCCCATTGCGAGACCGGCGCAGCGCCCTCCAGCAGCAGCATCCGCTCCTGTCCGATCGCAAAGGCAGTGCGCGCGTCCGTCCCCGGCATTTGCTGCAGCAGCCGGTTCAGCCAGCCGTCGCGGGCCTCGCCCAGCCCGGCGGTGCCCGCCTCCAGCAGGTCCTGCCCGTCAAAGTGGCTGCGCCGGTCGCGGTACGGCGTGGACACCGCGTGCACAAAGCCAAGCTCGCCCTTGCGCCACAACGGCAGCAGCGGCGCCAGCCCCGGGTGCAGGGCGTAAAAGCCGTCCAGATCGGCCGCCCCGGCGGCGGGCCCGCCGGACAGGGTCTGCCGCAGCCCGGCAAACTGCGGGTCGCCATAGGGCTGCACCACATCCAGCGCGTCCATGCCGCCGCGCAGGATGATCACCACCAGCCGCGTGTCCCAGGGGGCGGCGGCAAAACTGACAGGGGTGACCAGCGGGCTGGCGGCCAGCGAACAGCCCAGCAAGGCAGAGCGGGTCAGGAGAGAACGGCGGGTCAGCTGCATCGGATGGACCTCCTGTTAGCGGCGCTGAAAGGCGGGAGAGGACAGGATCAGCCCGACCGCCTCCGCTTCGGTTTCGGCGGCGCGGGCGGCGAACATCACCCGCTCATTGGCAAAGCGGCCCAGCGCCGCAGAGGCAAAGCCGCGCGGATCGGGCAGCGGCTGCACCAGCCGCCGCGGGGCCGCCATCGCCCAGCGCAGGCGGGCGGCCAGGGCCTGCGGCGTGACCCAGGCGGCGTCTTCTTCGGGCCAGCCGTCCGGCCCGCCGGAAAACTCCCACCGCTGCCCCATCGGGGTCAGCGGCGCCAGCAGCAGCCGGTTCAGCTGCCCCGGCCTGAAGCCAGCAACCCGCGCCTCAGAAACTGCCAGCGCCCGGCAGGCCGAGGCCACGTAATCAAAGGGCGGCTTCACGTTGCGCAGCTGCGGCTCCCAGGCGGCCGGATACTCCAGCAGCGCCGCGTAGACCTGCATAAGGTCGCCGCCGCTGTCCTGGAACCGGGCCGCCATGTGGGAGATCAGTGCCGGATCGGGCGTGTCGGAGACGAAATGAACCGCCAGCTTGCGGGCGATATGCTGCGCGGTGGCAGGATGGCGGGCCAGATCGCGCAGGGCGCTCAGCACCTGCTCCACCTGCGGCTTGCCGCCGCCGTAAGTCTTGCCAAGAACGGTCTCCGCCCCTGGTTCCGCCATGCCGGGGTGGAAAACGAACTTTGCCCCCTTGGAAACGCTCAGGCCTGTGAACAGCTCCGCCAGCTGCCGCACATCCGTCTGACTGTACGGCCCGCCGACCCCCAGCGTGTGCAGTTCCAGCACCTCCCGGGCCAGGTTTTCATTCAGCCCGCTCAGCCGTTCGCGCCGCGCGGCGGCGCGGCTGCCCGGCCCGGCAGAGCGGTTCTGGTCCAGGTACATCAGCATCAGCGGGCTGGTGGCGGCGGCGATCAGCAAATCCTCGAAGCGGCCGCTGACGTGGGGCCGGATCACGCTTTCGGCATAAGGCGCGGCCAAAACCCGCGTCGGCCCGGATTTGCCCTGCGCCGTGAAATGGTCGGCCCAGAACAGCACCAGCCGTTCGCGGAACCCGTCACGGGTGCTGACATGGCGCAGCAGCCGCTGGCCGTGCCATCCGAAGCGGGCAAGGTTCTGCGACCGGCGGAATTCCTTGAACGCCTTGTCCGCGGCCTCATAGCCGGGCTTTCCGTCCTGCTGCCTGCGCTTGCGCCGCAGCCGCCGGAAGGTGGCGGCGCCTGCGACTGCGTCTTCAAACCGGCTGACCGGGAACCGCTGCGCCATTTCGTCAGGCCCTTGCAGGCGGCTGAGCATCTCTTCGCGCGAGGCCGGCGGCGCAACCGCCGGCGACAGCCCGGCGCCAAAGCGGATCTCAGCCAAGTCTCCGTCAAACTGCATTGCTATGCTCTCTCCTTGCGCTGCCGGCCTGCCCGCAGGTTAGAGCATCGCCGCCCTGCCCCACAGGTGAATTTCAGGTGATACGCACGTTTCCGCGCGTTCCGTCGCCCGCGCCGCAGCTTTCTGCAGCACGCCGGGTCCCGGCACGGGGAACGGCCAGCGGCCAGCCGCAGTTGCGCCGCAAAAGAAAAGGCCCGGGCGATTGACCGGGCCTTTCATCAGAACGTCTGCGCCGTTCACTGATCCTGCGGGATCACGCGCAGGCCCAGCTCCATCAGCTGTTCCGCCATCGGCTCAGAGGGCGCGGCCATCATCAGGTCTTCGGCGCGCTGGTTCATCGGGAACATGATGACCTCGCGGATGTTGGCCTCATCGGCCAGCAGCATCACCATGCGGTCGATACCGGCCGCGCAGCCGCCGTGCGGCGGGGCGCCGTACTGGAACGCATTGACCATGCCGCCAAAGCGCTTCTTGACTTCGTCCTCGCCATACCCGGCGATTTCGAAGGCCTTGAACATGATCTCCGGCTTGTGGTTCCGGATCGCACCGGAGACCAGCTCATAGCCGTTGCAGGCCAGGTCATACTGATAGCCGGTCACGGCCAGCGGATCGCCCTCCAGCGCCTCCATGCCGCCCTTGGGCATCGAGAACGGGTTGTGGTCGAAGTCCAGCTTCCCGCTCTCCTCGTCCTCCTGGTAGATCGGGAAATCCACGATCCAGGCAAAGGCGAAACGGTCCTGCTCGGTCAGCCCCAGTTCCTCGCCGATCACGTTGCGCGCCTTGCCCGCAACGGTCTGGAAGGTCTTGGGCTTGCCGCCCAGGAAGAAGGCGGCATCGCCCACGCCCAGTTCCAGCTGCTGGCGGATCGCCTCGGTGCGCTCGGGGCCGATGTTCTTGGCCAGCGGGCCCGCGGCTTCCATGCCGTCCGCGCCCTCGCGCCAGAAGATGTAGCCCATGCCCGGCAGGCCCTCTTTCTGGGCAAACGCGTTCATCCGGTCGCAGAACTTGCGGGAGCCGCCTTTGGGCGCCGGGATGGCGCGGATTTCGGTGCCGTCCTGCTCCAGCAGCTTGGCGAAAATCGCAAAGCCCGAGCCACGGAAGTGGTCGGAAACCACCTGCATCTTGATCGGGTTCCTGAGGTCCGGCTTGTCGGTGCCATACCACAGTGCTGCGTCCTTATAGGAAATCTGCGGCCAGGTCTGATCCACCTTGCGGCCGCCGCCGAACTCCTCGAACACGCCTTTCATCACCGGCTCGATGGTGTCGAACACGTCCTGCTGGGTGACAAAGGACATCTCCATGTCGAGCTGGTAGAAGTCGGTCGGCGAGCGGTCGGCGCGCGGGTCCTCGTCGCGGAAGCAGGGCGCGATCTGGAAATACTTGTCAAAGCCCGAGACCATCATCAGCTGCTTGAACTGCTGCGGCGCCTGCGGCAGCGCATAGAACTTGCCCGGGTGCAGGCGCGACGGCACCAGGAAGTCGCGCGCGCCCTCGGGGCTGGACGCGGTGATGATCGGGGTCTGGTACTCGTTGAAGCCGATGTCCCACATGCGGCGGCGGATCGAGGCCACCATGTTGGAGCGCAGCAGCATGTTCTTCTGCATCTTCTCGCGGCGCAGGTCCAGGTAGCGGTAGCGCAGGCGGGTTTCCTCCGGGTATTCCTGATCGCCGAACACCATCAGCGGCAGTTCTTCGGATTTGCCCAGCACTTCGATGTCGCGGATGAAGACCTCAACCTCGCCGGTCGGGATCTTGTGGTTCACCAGGCTTTCGTCGCGCGCCTTCACCTCGCCGTCGATGCGGATGCACCATTCGCTGCGGACCTTCTCGATCTCGGCAAACACCGGGCTGTCCGGGTCGGCCATGACCTGGGTCACGCCGTAATGGTCGCGCAGGTCGATGAACAGCAGGCCGCCGTGGTCGCGGACGCGGTGGACCCAGCCCGACAGGCGGACGGTTTCCCCGACGTTGGATTTGTTCAGTTCGGCGCAGGTATGGCTGCGGTAAGCGTGCATCGGTTGACCTTTCGTTATACCGGTCTTGTGCCCGGGCGGGCCGTCGTTCGGGAGATGCGCACAGGAGCGGCGCGGAATTCGTCCGGGGTGGTACACAAGTTTGCGGCTCAGTTGTCAAGCAAACAGGGCCATTTCCGCCCCGGCAGCGGCCCGGTTTTTGCCGGTTCCGTGAAATGG
>NZ_JBQKUH010000107.1:0-5403 GCF_054968485.1 Leisingera sp. G5_S3_59_S7 | reverse complement strand
ACCGCCAGCGCATAAGGGGCGCTGCCCCTCGGCCTGGCGGCCTCACCCCGGAGTATTTCGGGAAAAATAAATGACCGGCGCTGTTATCCGGCTTCGTGCAGCCGGGCGACGTAGCGGGCCAGGGTGTCGATCTCCAGGTTGATGCGGTCCCCGGTCTTCACATCGCCCCAGGTGGTGACGTCCTTGGTGTGCGGGATGAAGTTGATGCCGAAATCGCAGCCGTCCACATCGTTTACCGTCAGCGAGGTGCCGTTCAGCGCCACCGAGCCCTTGGGGGCGATGAAGCGGGCCAGCGCCTCTGGTGCGCGCAGGGTGACGCGGGTGCTGTCGCCCTCGTCCGTCATTGCCACAACTTCGGCGACGCCGTCCACATGCCCGGACACGATATGGCCGCCCAATTCGTCGCCCACTTTCAGCGCACGCTCCAGGTTGACCCGTTTGCCTACGGTCCAGGCGCCGAGGTTGGTCTTGGAGACAGTTTCGGCCGAGACCTGCACGTCGTACCAGTCATCGCCCAGTGCGATCACCGTCAGGCAGACACCGTCCGAGGCGATCGAAGCGCCGATGTCGATGGTGGCCGTGTCATAGCCCGTGCGGATCCGCGCCCGCAGGTCGCCCTGCTGCTCCAGTTCGGCGATGGTGCCAACGTCAGTGATGATGCCTGTGAACATGAGTGCGCTCCCCGCCCGGTGCAAAGTCTATCCTGCGGCAGAGGTAGCCAAGCCGTGCGGTCTTCACAAGCCCCGGCTTGCCATCTCCCCCGCTGAAGCCTTAGTTTCGCCGCACTGAAATATTATCCGATCCATATCTTAGTTTTTCGAGTTCAGCCCCCTGTGATGCCCCAGAAACCTGCACCAGACCGGAGCTTTCTGTTCCTGCAAGGCCCGCACGGGCCGTTTTTCGCAGCCCTCGGCAAACTGCTGCGGGCCGCGGGCTGCGAAGTGGCGCGGGTCGGGTTCAATGCAGGCGACCAGGCCTTCTGGCGCGGCAGGGACAGCTATATTCCGTTCACCGGGACACAACAGGAGTGGCCTGAGGTGCTGGCCGGGCTGCTGGACAGCCGCGGCATCACCGACATCGTGCTGTATGGCGACACCCGCCCGGTTCACGCCGCCGCAGTCGCGGCGGCACGGCAGCGCGGCCTGACTGTGCATGTGTTTGAGGAAGGCTATCTGCGCCCCTACTGGGTGACTTATGAGCGCGGCGGCGCCAATGGACACTCACGCCTGATGGACATGACCGTGCCGCAAATGCAGGAGGCGCTGGCGCTGTCCGACGTGGAAGCGCCGCTGCCGCCGGCGCATTGGGGCGATATGCGTCAGCATGTCTTCTATGGCGCGCTGTACCACTGGTTTGTCATGTTCCGGAACCGCAAGTACCGCCACTTCCGGCCGCACCGGGCGCTGCCGGTAACCAAGGAATTCCAGCTCTACCTCAAGCGCTTGGTGCTGATGCCCGCGCAGGCGCTGGAGCGGCGCCTGGCGGAGCAGCGCATCCGCAACGGCGGCTTCCCCTACCATCTGGCGCTGCTGCAGCTGGAGCATGACAGCTCCTTCCAGATGCACTCCCCCTTCAGCAGCATGGGCGATTTCCTGGCGGAAGTGATCGGCGGCTTTGCCAAAGGCGCTCCGCTCCACCATCACTTGGTGATCAAGGCGCACCCGCTGGAGGATGGCCGCGCCCAGGTGCGCCGCACCCTGCGGCGGCTGGCGCGGGAGCACGGCATCGCCGGCCGGGTACATTACGTGCGCGGCGGCAAGCTGGCGCAGCTGCTGAACGAGGCACGCACCGCGGTGACCGTCAACTCCACCGCCGGCCAGCAGGTGCTGTGGCGCGGCATCCCGCTGCGGGTGTTCGGGCGCGCGGTCTATGGCAAGCCGGAATTTGTTTCGGAGCAGCCGCTGACGGAATTCTTCGCCGCCGCCTGCCGCCCCGACAGCCGCGCCTACAAAGATTACCGCCGCTTCCTGCTGGAAACTTCGCAAGTGCCGGGAGGGTATTATTCGCGGGAGGGGCGCCGCCAGCTGCTGCGCCAGGTGGCGGATATGATGCTGGCACAGGAGGATCCCTATGACGCGCTGCGCCTGGGCACAGCGGCACCGCGGCAACAGTTACGGCTGGTGACCTGATGCAGATTTGCCCGAAGACTGGATTTTTCCCTGCTGCCCGGTTAGGTTGCCGGTAAAACTTGAGGCAAACAATAATTGGTCGAGGAGACCGAGCAGTGAAATCCGTTCCCCTTCGCTGGGCGCGTCCGGTGGCCATGCTGGCCGCCTTGACGCTGGCCGCCTCCTGCGGCCTGCCCAAAGTCGGCCCCAACAAGCGCCAGATCTTCGCCGGGTCCGTGCAGCGGGAAGGCGATGCCTTTATCGTCTCTGTCAACGACCGGGTTGCCCGCGCCACGGCAGTTGTGCCTGCTTTGGGGTTCTCCTCCGGGTTCACCTCGGCGGGGCGGCTGACCTCAGACACCATCCGCCCCGGCGATGTGCTGGGCCTGACGGTCTGGGAAAACGTGGATGACGGGCTGCTGGCGGCAGAAGCCACAAACTCCACCGTGCTGGAGGAGGTGCAGGTCGACAGCGCGGGCTATATCTTCGTGCCTTACGCAGGCCGGCTGCGGGCCTCCGGCAACACGCCGGATCAGCTGCGCGAGACCATTACCCGCAAGCTGGAAGACCAGACCCCCGATCCGCAGGTGCAGGTACGCCGCCTGGCGGGCGATGGCGCGACCGTCAGCCTGACCGGCTCTGTCGGGGCCCAGGGTGTCTACCCGATCGAGCGGCCGACCCGGACCCTGTCGGCCATGCTGGCACAGGCCGGCGGTGTGACGATCCAGCCGGAAATCGCCCAGGTCACCGTGATCCGCGGCCAGGAGAAGGGCAAGATCTGGTTCCAGGATCTGTTCGACAATCCGCAGCTGGATGTCGCCCTGCGCGGCGGCGACCGCATTCTGGTGGAGGAGGACACCCGCTCCTTCACCGCCCTTGGCGCAACCTCCGCCCAGGCGCGGGTGCCGTTTGAAAGCCAGGACCTGTCAGCGCTGGAAGCCATCGCCCAGGTCGGCGGCCTGATTTCCACTGCCTCGGACCCTACGGGCGTGTTCATCCTGCGCAACGAGCCTGCTGAGATCGCCAACCAGGTGCTGGGCCGCGACGACCTGATCGGCGCCCAGCGGATGGTCTACGTGCTGAACCTGACCCAGCCGAACGGGCTGTTTGTCGCCCGCGACTTTGTGATCCGCGACGACGACACGCTGTATGTCACCGAGGCACCTTATGCGCAGTGGACCAAGACCATCTCGCTGCTTGTGACGCCGGTGGGGTCCCTGTCGAGCGTGTCGACCGCGCTTGACGGCAGCTGAAACAGCATGAGCCTGACCACAGGCCAGCACGAAGCCGGGAGCACTGCGTCCCGGCTTTTTGTTTACAATGGCGGCTTTCTGACCCAGCGCCGGGTGCGGCGGATTCTACAACTGTCCGGTTATGACATCCGGCTGGGCCTGCCGCAGCCTGAGGATCTGATCGGCCTGTGGGGCGCCTCCCCCACTGCGCACCGGGGCCTGGCAGTGGCACAGCGGCGCGGCAGCGGCTTGCTGCGGGTGGAGGATGCCTTTTTGCGTTCTGTCCATCCCGGCCGCTGCGGAGAGCCGTCCGCGGGGCTGCTGCTGGACCGGGCAGGATTGCATTTCGACGCTGGCGTGCCTTCGGATCTGGAGCAGCTGCTGGCCGCCCACCCGCTGGATGACTCCCATCTGATGCACCGGGCGCGAGATGCTATCGCCCGCCTGAAGACGGCGCATCTGAGCAAGTACAACGCCTTTGACCCCGAAGATCCGGTGCCGGAGCCTGGCTATGTGCTGGTGGCGGATCAGGCGCGGGACGATGCTTCCGTCACCGCCTCACGGGCGGACCGGGGCCGGTTTCTGGAGATGCTGACCTTTGCCCAGGAGGAACACCCAGGCGCGCGGGTGCTGATCAAGACCCACCCTGAGACGCTGCGCGGCTACCGGGCAGGCTATTACGATACCGGGGACGCGCAGGGGCGGATCGAGCTGTTCACCGGCAGCGTGTCGCCCTGGGCGCTGCTGGAGGGGGCTGTCGGGGTTTACACCGTCTCCTCCCAGCTGGGGTTCGAGGCGATCCTGGCCGGCCACAAGCCGCGGGTCTTCGGCCAGCCGTTTTATGCAGGCTGGGGGCTGAGCATCGACGACGCGCCGCCCGCACGGCGGCAGCGGCAGCTGACACGGGCGCAGTTGTTCGCGGCGGCGATGATCCTGTACCCGAAATGGTACGACCCGTTCCGGGACAAACTGTGCGAGCTGGAAACGGTGATGGACAACCTGGAGGCGCGCACCCGCGCCTGGCGGCAGGACCGCCGCGGCTGGACCGCATCCGGCATGCGGATGTGGAAGCGCAAGCCGCTGCAGAAATTCTTTGGCGCAGAAAAGAAGGTGCTGTTCAACGGGGACCCGGCCAAGGCGCAGGCCAGCTGCCGCAATTGGATGGTCTGGGCTGGCAAGGCTACAGACGCGCATAGCGGCGCGGTGCGGGTGGAGGACGGTTTCCTGCGGTCGCGCGGGCTGGGCGCCGAGCTGGTGCCGCCCCTGTCGCTGGTCACCGACCGGCGCGGGATCTACTACGATCCGCGCCAGCCCTCGGACCTTGACGCGCTGATCGCCCGCCGCGCGGAGATGACCCAGGCAGAGGAGCTGCGCGCCGAGCGGCTGGTGCAGTCGCTGGTCCGGGACGGCGTGTCAAAGTACAATCTTGGCGGCGGCGTCCCTGCCCTGCCGGAGGGCCGCCGGATCCTGGTGCCGGGCCAGGTGGAGGATGACGCCTCGCTCCTCTGCGGGGCCGGGCAGGTTCGGACCAGTCTGGAGCTTTTGCGCGCCGCGCGGGACGCCAACCCGGAGGCGGTAATCATCTACAAGCCGCACCCGGATGTGGAGGCCGGGCTGCGCCGGGGACAGGTGGAAGCCGAGGGGCTGGCGGATGTTGTTGCCGCGCAGGCAGACCCCATGGCCCTTCTGGGAGCGGTGCAGGAGGTCTGGACCATGACCTCTCTCCTGGGCTTCGAGGCACTTCTGCGCGGGGTGAAGGTGACCACGCTGGGCACGCCGTTTTATGCCGGCTGGGGGCTGACCACGGATCTGGCCACGGTGCCGCCCTGGCGCCAGGCACAGGTGCCGCTGTTGGGCCTCGCCCATGCGGCGCTGATCGACTACCCGCGCTATGTCGACCCTGTGACCGGCCAGCCCTGCCCGCCGGAAGTGGCGGTTATGCGCCTGCGTGAAGGCCGCCTGCCGCATCCAGGGCTTGGCAACCGCCTTCTGTCCAAGCTGCAAGGGCTGTTTGCGACCTACGCCTATATGTGGCGCTGACCCCGGCAACAAACTGCACAGGC
>NZ_JBQKUH010000106.1:0-5865 GCF_054968485.1 Leisingera sp. G5_S3_59_S7 | reverse complement strand
CGACGGTGCCGATGTTGACGTGCGGTTTATTACGTTCAAACTTTTCCTTAGCCATGCCTTGGGCGCCTTTTGAAATGAGGGGTCAGCGTTGACCCGGTTTCCTCTGCGCGGGCGGGTTATTTGGTTTGCGCGGAAAAATCAACCCGTTCCTGCTTGACAGAAGCGGAAATCGCCGGGCTCAGCCGGCCGGTGCCGGCTCCGCCGCATCCGGTGCTGCCGCGCCTGCGGATCCCGCTGCAGGGCGCGGTGCGAACCAGTCCTGCTCCTTGTGGTTTTCGGCCATCCATTCTTCGACCTTGTCGGCGATATTGACCGCCAGCCCCTGGATCTGCTGCTGCTTGGTGCGGGCGTGGCCCGACCCAAGCAGCGCGCTTTCGCCGGTGGTGCTTTCGAAGATTTCCATCTGGTGCTTCTTGGCGAGGAATTTCTTGTTTGCCACGTCATAGACAAACACATTCACCACCACCGCGCTTTTGGGCGAGAACAGCACCGGCACGCCGGGCGGGGCCAGCATGAACCCTTCGAGCGTCACCGCCACATCGTATTCCTGCCCGCCGCTGTAGCGGCGCAGCCGGGTGTTCAGCGCATTCTCGATCGGGGCGGTCCATTCGCTGTGCTCCGCGTCACGCGACAGCGGCCATTGCAGCGCCTTTTCGGTGTAGACATGGGTCACCCGGGCCTGGAACGCCCCCAGATCCTCGGGCGCTTCGTCCAGGCGGGTTTCACCGCAGGCGGTTAGCAGCGCCAGGGCGGCACACAGGGCAGAAATGCGGATCATGAGGGGTCCTCTGCAGGTATTTGGCCCTGTCCTGATAGCCTTGCGCGGCGCAGCGGGTAAAGAGCCGGAAACAGGAACCCCCGCGCGGGTGGCGCGGGGGGCACAGGGCTGGGGAAAATCAGCCGCCTATTTGAACTTGTAGCTCCGCGGGAAGCCGTGCGGCGGGCGTTTGCCGACGCTGGCGCGCTTGCCCAGCCATTCGCTGAGGTCGGCCGCGTGGCGGGTCTTGCCGCCGCCCATCTCCCATTTGAGCCCGTCGTCCCAGTTGAAGGTGGTGATGTCGGAAAGGCCGCCGTCCAGTTCCAGCGAGCCCTGCTTGCCGCGGGCCATGTTGTATTTCTGCAGGCGCACGCCCTTGCCGCGCGTCAGCTCGGGCATTTCCTCGACCGAGAAGACAAGGAATTTGCCGTTTTCGGAGACCACGGCCACATGGTCGCCCTCCACCGGGATGCAGATCTTGGCGCGTTCGTCGTCCTTGACGTTCAGCACCTGCTTGCCGCTGCGGGTCTGGGCGACGATGTCCTTTTCGGAGCAGATAAAGCCGTTGCCCGCATCGGAGGCGACCAGCAGCCTGCCCTCCGGGTTGTGGATCAGCAGGTCGACGATCTCCACCTCGTTTGGCAGGTCGACCATCAGCCGCACCGGTTCGCCCATGCCGCGGCCGCCGGGCAGGTTGGCCGCCGACAGCGTGTAGAAACGGCCGTTGGAGCCGAACACCAGCAGCCGGTCGGTGGTTTCCGCATGGAAGACGAAGCGCGGGCCGTCGCCGTCCTTGAACTTCAGCTCGCGGTTCAGGTCGATGTGGCCGGTCATGGCGCGGATCCAGCCCATCTGGGAACAGACCACAGTGATCGGCTCGCGGTCGATCATCGCCTCCAGCGGCACCTCTTCGACCTCGCCGGCCTCGGCAAAGCGGGTGCGGCGGGCGCCGCCTGCATATTCCTTGCCGAACTGCTTCTTCGTCTCTTTCAGCTGTTCGGAAATGCGGGACCACTGGAGGTCCTCGGAGGCCAGCAGTTCTACCAGCCCGGCGCGCTCCTCGCGCAGGGCGTCGCGTTCGCGGGTCAGTTCGATCTCTTCCAGCTTGCGCAAGGACCGCAGGCGCATGTTGAGGATCGCCTCAGCCTGCACCTCTGTCAGCTCGCCAACGCCTTGCGCCGGGGTGATGTAGTCCGCCTCGGTGAAGGCGCGCGGGTGGTCCTTGCTCCAGTCCTCGCGGATCAGGGCGGCCTTGGGGTCCTCGTCATAGCGGATGATGTCGATCACCCGGTCGAGGTTCAGGAAAGCGATGATGAAACCTTCGAGCACCTCCAGCCGGTGGTCGATCTTTTCCATCCGGTGGCGCGAGCGGCGCTGCAGCACGTCGCGGCGGTGGTCGAGGAAGGCGCGCAGCACCTCCTTCATCGAGCAGACCTTGGGGGTCACACCGTCGATCAGCACGTTCATGTTGAGGCTGAAGCGGATTTCCAGGTCCGAGTTGCGGAACATCATGTTCATCAGAACCTCGGGGTCCACGTTCTTGGACTTGGGTTCCAGGATGATGCGGATGTCGTCCGCCGATTCGTCACGCACGTCGGCGAGGATCGGCACCTTCTTGGTCTGGATCAGCTCGGCGATCTTCTCGATCAGCTTGGACTTCTGGACCTGATAGGGGATCTCGGTGACGACGATCTGCCACTGGCCGCGGCCCAGATCCTCGACCTCATGCTTGCAGCGCAGGCGGAAGGAGCCTCGGCCGGTGCTGTAGGCCTTGGCGATGTTTTCCTTGGGTTCGACGATGATGCCGCCGGTCGGGAAATCGGGACCCGGCACATAGTTCAGCAGGGTGTCGTCGCGGGCATCCGGGGTCTTGATCAGGTGGATACAGGCGTCGATCAGCTCGGCAATGTTGTGCGGCGGGATATTGGTGGCCATACCCACCGCAATGCCGGCCGCACCGTTTGCCAGAATATTCGGGAAGGTCGCAGGCAGCACCGCCGGTTCCGTCAGGCGCCCGTCGTAGTTATCGCGGAAATCGACCGCGTTTTCATTCAGGCCGTCCAGCATCGCCTCGGCCACGAAGGTCATCCGCGCCTCGGTGTAGCGCGACGCCGCCGGGTTGTCGCCGTCGATGTTGCCGAAGTTGCCCTGGCCATCGACCAGCGGGTAACGGACGTTGAAGTCCTGTGCCAGGCGCGCCATCGCGTCATAGATCGCGGCGTCGCCGTGGGGGTGGAAGTCGCCCATGGTGTCGCCGGAAATCTTGGCCGACTTCAGGAAGCCGCCGGTCGAACTGAGCCGCAGGCGGTTCATCGCGTAAAGGATTCGCCTGTGCACCGGTTTCAGGCCATCGCGGGCATCGGGCAGCGCCCGGTGCATGATGGTGCTGAGCGCATAGGTCAGATAACGCTCGCCAATGGCGCGGCGCAGCGGCTCCAGGATTTCGCCGTGTTCGGGGGCGGAGGGCATGTCGGGGTCTTCTACCAGGTCGGTCATGGAATCGTGATACTTGGGCTGCCGGAATTGGTAAAGCGGGCGCGCGCGAAATTCGCACAGCTTCGCCGGCCGGTTGCAGGGCGCCGGGGAGAAGACCGCAGTATCTCCCCTGTTTCCTCGCCGGTAACTTGCTCTAGATAAATTGGAACCAGGCAGCCGCGCCGCGCGTTACTTTCCCAACTCTTGCAATCAGGGCAGCGGCCTTTTGCGGGTCATTGGATTTGCCTGTTTATTTATGGTCTGGGGGGACCGGGTTATGTCGCGATTTGTTATGTTGTCCTTCGCCTTTCTTGGATGGGGATTTTATGAGCTGAGCGGCGGGTCGGATTTTGAACCGCCTCAGCGGCCCGAACCGGTCGCGGCTGCCAAAACCGGCACCAGCGCGCCGGAACCTGTTAGAATCACTGCCGCCTCGCTGACGGCCCAGCCTGTTCTGACGCGGCGGTCGCAGGCGGCAACGCCCCGGCGGCCCAAAGCTGATCCGGCGCTGCGGCAGCGCGTGGCAGCCGCGCAGCTGGCCAGTGCCTCAGGCGTTCTGGCGTCGACCCAAGCCGCGTTCTCCGCCGGATCCGGCGGCGGCACGCTGCAGCTGGCGTCCCTGGATGGCGGCCTGGCCGCAATCACGGCCACGCCTGCCGCACAAACTGCTGTGGTTTCTGCCGCGGCGGCAGAGCCTGCACCGGAACCGGTCATCGACCGCCGCAGAATCCGCGCGTCGCGGGTGAATATGCGGCAGGGGCCCGGCACCAGCTATCCGGTGCTGACCCGGCTCTTGGCTGGCGACGAGGTCATCGTGATCGAGGACAGCGGCACCGGCTGGCTGCATTTGCGCGCGCCGAAGAAGGGCATTGTCGGCTGGATTGCCGCTTCCCTGGTGAGCAAGAAACGCCCATAAGTGCACCGGAGGACTCCGGGCAAAGGGCGCTTTGATGAAGAAAACCATCCTGATCACGGGCTGCTCCTCGGGGATTGGCCTGGATGCAGCGCGCGGAATGCGGGAACGCGGCTGGCGGGTGTTTGCCTCCTGCCGGCAGCAGCGCGATTGCGACAGGATGCGGGCCGAAGGATTTGAAAGCCCGCGCATTGACTACACCGACCCGGCCAGCATCGACTCCGGCCTGGCAGAGGTGCTGGCGGCCACCGGCGGAACCCTGGATGCGCTGTTCAACAATGGCGCCCACGGATTGCCCGGCGCGGTGGAGGATCTGCCCACCGATGCGCTGCGCACGATTTTCGAGGCCAACTTCTTTGGCTGGCATGAGCTGACCCGGCAGGTGATTCCGGTGATGCGGAAACAGGGGCACGGGCGGATCGTGCAGAATTCCTCGATCCTGGGTTTTGTCTCCTTTCCCTGGCGCGGCGCCTACGTGGCAACGAAATATGCGCTGGAGGGGCTGACCGATACACTGCGGGTCGAGCTGCAGGGCTCCGGCATCCACATGGTGCTGATAGAGCCGGGACCGGTGACGTCGAAGATCCGGGAAAAGTCGATCCCGTATTTCGAGCGGTTCATCGACTGGAAATCCTCGCCGCTGCGCGAGCTTTACGAAACGCGGCTGCTGAAGCGGCTGTATGAGAGCAGCGGCCCGGACCGGTTTGAGCTGCCGGCCTCTGCCGTGACCGCCAAGCTGGCGCATGCCTGCGAAGCCCGCCGCCCGCGGCCGCGCTACTATGTCACCACGCCGACACATATTGCCGGGGTCCTGCGCCGAATCCTCAGCACAAGGGCAATTGACCGCATCCTGGTGCGGCTCGGATAGCGGATTCGCGGTCGCCTTCGGCCTTTGCGCGGGGTAGATGGGGCCAACAGAATTGATACGCTTTGGGGGACAGAATGAGCGATCCGCTGTATTATCTGGCACTGGCAGCCGTGGCGGCTGTGGTTGTGGCGCTGGTCATCGGCATTGGCGGCTTTGGCAAGGGCGGCGCGTTCAACCGCCGCAATGCGAACAAGATGATGCGTTTGCGCATCCTGTTTCAATTCATTGCAGTGGTGCTCTTGCTGTCCTACGTCTACCTGCGCAGCCAGGGAGGATAATTGGCAATGGTCGTTCTGAACAAAATCTACACCCGCACCGGCGACAAGGGCGAAACCGCCCTGGGCAACGGCGAACGCGTGGCCAAGCATTCGGCCCGCGTCAACGCCTATGGCACCTCGGATGAGCTGAACTCCTTTGTCGGGGTGGCCCGGCTGGAGGCGGACGGCGAGATGGACGCGGCGCTGGCGCGCATTCAGAACGATCTGTTCGACCTGGGCGCCGATCTGTGCCGCCCGGAGATGGAAAAGGACGCGGATGCCGAATACCCGCCGCTGCGGGTTGCGGTGGCGCAGGTCGAGCGGCTGGAGGCCGAGATCGACGTGATGAACAAGGATCTGGAGGCGCTGCGCAGCTTTATCCTGCCGGGCGGGTCCAAACTGGCGGCGCATCTGCATGTCTGCCGCACCGTGGCGCGCCGGGCCGAACGGCTGGCCACCGACCTGAGCACCGCGGAGGACGTGAACCCGGCTGCGGTGAAATACCTGAACCGTCTCAGCGACTGGTTCTTTGTCGCGGCCCGCGTGGCCAACAACGGCGGCAAGGACGACGTTCTGTGGGTTCCCGGCGCCAACC
>NZ_JBQKUH010000105.1:0-5942 GCF_054968485.1 Leisingera sp. G5_S3_59_S7 | reverse complement strand
AGCCATTTTAGCAGAAAATGGCGCATGGCGGGCGGGAGAGCCGCGCCGTCAGCGATTAATACACTGGGCCGTTTGACAGGACCGGCTCAGAGCCCTTCGAACTCGCAAAGGACGTGCACATCCATGCCCATGCTCTCCAGCAGTTTGCGGCCGCCCAGTTCCGGCAGGTCGACGATGAAGGAGCAGGACACGATTTCGCCGCCCAGACGCTGGATCAGCTTGATGCCCGCACCCGCGGTGCCGCCAGTGGCCAGCAGGTCATCCACAACCAGGATCTTCTCGCCCGGCTTGATCGCATCGTCGTGGATCTCGACAATCGCCTCGCCGTATTCCAGCTTGTACTCCTGGCTGATGGTGGTGCCGGGCAGCTTGCCCTTCTTGCGGATCGGCACAAAGCCGACGCTTAGCTGATGCGCGATTGCCCCGCCCAAGATGAAGCCGCGCGCCTCTAGCCCCACCACCTTGTCGATCTGCTCGCCTGCATAGGGATGCAGCATCTGGTCGATAGCCATGCGGAAGCCGCGCGGGTCGGCAAACAAGGTGGTCACATCGCGGAACATGATCCCTTCGTGCGGGAAGTCGACGATGGTGCGGATGTAATCCTTGACGGCGGTCTTCTTGGGCATCGGCTTGGCTCCCCTTGGCGCATCGGTTCCGGCGGCCCGGCACTGCCGCCGGGCACAGGGGGTTTGGCCGAAGCCGCGCCGTCATGCAAGGGGGAACCGGCCGCCGCGCCGGTGACGTCACTTGGCGTGCCGGATTTTCCGCCGCGAGAGGTAGCTGCGGTAGAGACTTTCCGGAAGCCAGGCCAGATGCGCGCGGCGCCAGTCACGGCGGCGCAGGACAAGAAGACTTTGGGCGGCGTTGATGTTCATGGTTGATCTGCCTCGACTGTTTAACATTACACTGGTTTCGTGCAGCTTCAGGCGGGTGCGCCGGTATGTTAATTGTATATACAAAAGGGCCGCAAATCAACGTTGCGGCACAGGGGAGAGCAGCAAGTGGCCAAGAAGGACAAGAAAGCCGGCAAGAAAGACAGCCAGCTCATCCTGCGCCTGAGCAAGGAGGACCGGGACGCCTTTGTCGAACTGTGCAAGGAACTGGATACGTCAGCGGCCCGGGAAATCCGCCACTTCATCCGCAAGTTCTTGAAGGACCACGGCAAGCGCTAGGCGCGCAACCGGCCAGCAATTAGCAGGACTGCACCGTTGCCGCAGCCGGGCTGGCGAAGCGGCAGACTGCCAGCGGGTCTTAGCGCGGGAAACTGGTGCTCCAGCGCATCAGCGCCTCCAGCGGCCCGCGTTTCGCAATGAGGTTCCAGATCCAAGCCGCCAGCATGGACAGGGCACAGAAACCCAGCGAGTAGCCGAAGATCTGCTCAGCGGTCACAGAGCCGTCAAGCTGCCCCATGGCCTCCAGGGTGCCCATGCCGAGCAGGATGTGCGCTGCATAGAGGCTCAGTGCCTGCCGGCCCGGGGCGGCCAGCCATTCGGCAAGGCCCGCCTTGTCCAGCGCCGGGGTTATGGCGAGCGTTAGTCCGATGACCGCCAGCGCGCTGCCGGAGGCTGCGATGATATAAAACGGTCCGGGTGGAATGGCGCTGGTGCCCAGAAGCTCCACCAGTTCCGGGTCCTGCACCAGAAACCTAGGCAAGGCCCCCAGCATCGCTGCTGCTGCACCCCAAAGCACCAGGCGCGCTTGCACGCTCCGGCTGGCGAGATCCAAACGCCCTATCCACATACCTAGAAACAGGAAGGCCGCCCAGGGAAACACCGGGTGCCAGCCATTGAAGAAGGAATGGCGCAGGAAGCCTTCCGGCGTCCAGAACTCCGCGTAAGCCAGCGTTTCCCAATTCCAATGCGCCTCGTAGTCCAATACCAGAAGGCCGATCAGGCCGATCAGCACCGTGCCCGCGGCGGCCAGCAGCAGGACCCGGCCGGAGGCTGTCAGGAACGGAAGCGCCACCACAAAGTAAAGCGCGTAGAAATGCAGGATGTCGGCTTCGAAGACGGTCAGGTTCAAGAGCCCGATCAGGAACAGGAACACAGCGCGGCGGAACAGGGTTGCGCGGTCCGGTTTGCCCAGCGACAGGCCAACTCCCGCGAGGACAACGAACAGCGCCGCGGCCCGGCCCTCCAGCGCATTGGTGAACAGCGAGACGGTATCTGTGCCGGGGGGCACTTGCGCCGCGATCCGGAA
The DNA here is from genome assembly GCF_054968485.1 of Leisingera sp. G5_S3_59_S7. NCBI lineage: Bacteria > Pseudomonadati > Pseudomonadota > Alphaproteobacteria > Rhodobacterales > Roseobacteraceae > Leisingera > Leisingera sp. G5_S3_59_S7. The sequence goes on along the minus strand of NZ_JBQKUH010000105.1, from coordinate 3,743 downwards.
GTTGACCAGCACCATGCCGCAGAAGGCGAGGAAACGGGCGATGTCCAATCCGTGAAGGCGCATGAAAAGGTCCTGAAATCCTGAAGCAAATCCTGCTGACCGATAAAGGAACCCGATCGGCAAAAGAAAAGGGGCGGCACCCGTTGGTCCGCCCCGAAAATTAAACTGTGTTGCTGCCGGGGATCAGCCCAGTACCCGGCCCGCGACCGCGTCGAGCTTGGCCAGCAGCGCCGGATCCCGCCGCTCCGGCGCGGTCATGATAGCGTACTCCAGCGCCTTGTCGCAGCCGTGCGGGCAGTCCGCGCGCTGCTGGCCCAGCAGGTCAGGCAGGCGGCGCACCAGCTCGCGGGCGTTGGCGGAGTTGCCCTGCAAAGTCGCAATAATATCAGTAATTTCCACCGCGCCATGCTCCGGGTGCCAGCTGTCGTAATCGGTGACCATGGCGATGGAGGCGTAACACAGCTCCGCCTCGCGGGCGAGCTTGGCCTCGGGCATGTTGGTCATGCCGATCACGTCGCAGCCCCATTGCTCGCGGTACATCTTGCTTTCCGCCACAGAGGAGAACTGCGGCCCTTCCATGCACAGGTAGGTGCCGCCGCGGTGGATCTTGATGCCCGCATCCCGGCCCGCGGCCTCTGCCGCGTCCGAGAGCCGCTCGCAGGTCGGGTGCGCAACGCTCACGTGGGCGACGCAGCCGGTGCCGAAGAAGCTCTTTTCGCGCGCAAACGTCCGGTCAATGAACTGATCCACAACAACAAAATCGCCCGGCGCCATTTCCTCGCGGAAGGAGCCGCAGGCGGAAACGGAGAACACGTCGGTCACACCCAGCCGCTTCAGCGCGTCGATGTTGGCGCGGTAGGGGACCTCGGTCGGGGAATGCACATGGCCGCGGCCGTGGCGGGGCAGGAAGGCCATCTTCACGCCGCCCAAGGTCCCGGTCAGAATGTGATCTGACGGCGCCCCCCAAGGCGTTTCCACCGAGACCCACTCGGCGCCTTCCAGCCCGTCGATCTCGTAAATGCCCGAGCCGCCGATCACGGCGATCATGGTTTCGCGGGGTTCTGATGCGGTCACGTGCTGCCCTCCTGATGCTGTTGTTTGGGTTATGCGCAAGTGGGGAGAGCATTGGCAAGCCCAAGCTGCGAAATGAGGGGGTGTCCTGCGTGCACCCCCTGTGCACCCCCTGTACACCGGGAGAGTGCCGCAGGTGTGGGAGCCTCCGGCGGGAGTACTTGGGGAAAGATGAAGCCGGGCATCATGTCAATCGGCCCGCAATTTTGACCCCCTATCGGCCTCCAAAAATGACCCCCCTGTTTGGCGCACGTGTAGCTGGCCCGATGCGGTGTAGCCATCACAATTCGCAGCCGTATCGGGCCAGGGGAGCTTGGGTTACTCCCGGGTCTTTAAACGCCAGCTTTCGTTTCCGGTTTCGACGATGTCACAATGGTGGGTAAGGCGATCGAGGAGCGCCGTGGTCATCTTTGCGTTACCAAAGACGGAGGGACATTCGCCGAAGTCGAGGTTGGTTGTCACGATGATCGAGGTGCGTTCGTAGAGGCGGCTGACGAGGTGGAACAGCAACTGGCCGCCGCTGTGGGCAAACGGAAGATAGCCGAGCTCGTCGAGGATCAGGAAGTCGAGGCGGCACAGCAGGTCTGCCGTGCGTCCCTGTCGGTCTGCCCGGGCTTCGGCATCGAGTTTATTCACCAAGTCCACGACATTGAAGAACCGTCCCCGTTTGCCGCGCCGAATGCACGCCCGGGCGATGCTCACGGCGAGGTGGGATTTGCCGGTCCCTGTGCCGCCGATCAGCACGACGTTGCGTTGATGCTCAAGGAACTCGCCGGAGGCCAGATCGCGCACCAGCGTTTCGTTGACAGGCGTGTCCTCGAAGCTGAACTCGTCGACCTCCTTTGCGAGGAGCAGTTTGGCAATTGTCATCTGGTATTTGATCGACCGGGCCTGCTTCTCGCTGATCTCGGCGTTCAGAAGATCACCGACGATCTGCTGCGGTTCGTGCTGCCGCTTCGCCGCAGCGGTGAGGCTCTCATCGTAGGCGGCCTTCATGCCGTAGAGCTTCAGCTGGCTCATCGCATCCAGCACCTGTGATCTTTCCATGGTTGGGCCTCCTGAGGCTGTCGTAGCGTTTGCAATCGGTCACCGGCTCGCAAGTCAGTCGCAACGCGTCTGGCGTATCGATGGTCAGCGGCGGCGGCGGCTCCCGACGCAGGGCCAGAATGTTGATGACGACAGAGGCCGCGGGGGCCCCTTCGTTCAGCGCTTCGGTGCAGGCAGCATCCACTGCATCCAGCCCATCGGTGGGGATCATGCTCAGGATCTGGACCATCTGCCGGTCGCCATTGGGCACCTTGCCCAGTTTGCGCTGAATGCGCCTGATCGCTGATGGCAGCTCCCAGTCCTTGAAGGGAGCCCCATTCCTGAGGGCGCCAGGCTTGCGGGCCAGCACCGGGATGTAGTGCAGCGGATCGTAGATGGCCTTGTCGCGCCCGAAAGCTCGATCATGCCGCCCTACGATCTTGCCGTCCTGCCAGAACTCGACCCGCTCGGCATAGGCGCGGATCTCGACTGGCCGGCCGACGGCGCGGCCATCCACCGAATAGCGGTTCTTGTCGAACCGGACGAGACAGGTCTTCGAGACTGATGCCGGAACAGCGTGGAATCCATCAAAGGGGCCGACATATGGCACCAGACTCGCCCGCTCGCCCTCGAAGACCTCCCAGATCGTGCGGTCTCGAAGCTCCTGATGCGGATGAGATTTGGCCCAAGCAACGCAGCGGTCCTCGAGCCAGGCGTTTAGTTCGGCGTAGGTCTTAAACTTGGGCCTGGGCACGAAGAAGCGACGCCGGACAACGCCGACCTGGTTCTCGACCTGCCCTTTCTCCCAGCCAGACGCCGGTGTGCAGGCAACGGGATCGACAAGATAGTGCCCGCACATCTGCTGGAAGCGCCGATTGTAGGCCCGGTCGCGGCCCACGAAGATCGTGTCTACCGCCGTCTTCATGTTGTCGTAGATCCCGCGCGTGCAGGCCCCGCCGAAGAAGGCGAGAGCTTCGTCGTGAGCGTCGAACACCATCTCTTGCGTCTCGCGCGGATAGGCCCGGACAAACAGCATGCGGCTGTCGCAAAGCCGGACATGCGCCACCTTCACAGTGGTGGTCGCGCCGTCGATCACCACAATCTCGTGGCTCCAATCGAATTGGTAGGCCTGGCCCGAATCGAAGATCAGCGGGACATAGGCAGCCGCAGATGCTACCTGCTCCTCCTTGGACCACGTGGCCGCGTAACGCCGGACAGCATCATAGCCGCCGCCATATCCACGGGCCCTGAGTTCTTCAAACATCCGAATACGGGTCAGTCGCTCACGCTTGGGCTTCCGGGCGTTGGCCGCCAGCATCTCGTCGAGTTCGTCCTTCCAGGGACCGATCTTCGGCTGAGGCTGGATCGTGCGTTCATAGGTCATCTCCGTCACGCCGGATCGGATCACCTTCCTCACCGTATTCCGCGAAACCCGCAGTTCCCGGCAGATCTGCTTGATCGGCTTCTTGTCCTGAAAATACGCCCGGCGGATCTTCGCTATCGTCTCCACCACCAACATCCCACTCTGCGCTCCCCGATGACCTGAGGAGCATCATCCACATCAGTGTAAGGGGTCATTTTTGGGCTCTGACTCAGTTTTGGTGCAACTTCGGCCTCCCTCAGATCAGAGCGCTTGAACGAGCCGC
>NZ_JBQKUH010000104.1:0-6114 GCF_054968485.1 Leisingera sp. G5_S3_59_S7 | reverse complement strand
GGAGTGCAGCCGGTGCAACAGGCCATGCCCGGGGCGTTCAGCGGCGGCGCAGGTCCCGCGGGCTGCGCTGGTATCTGGCCTTGAACAGGCGGGAGAAACCGGGCAGTGAGCCGAACCCCGTTGCCAGAGCCACCTCTGTGACTGGCATGGCAGTGCTCATGAGCAGTTCGCGCGCCCGCTGCAGGCGGATCTGAAGATAAGCCTCCTGCGGTGTCATCCCCAATCCGCGTTTGCAGCGCAGGCGCAGGGCTTTCAGGCTGAGGCCAAGCGGCTTGGCAATGTCCGGCAGCGCCAACGGGTCCTGCAGGTTATCCAGCATCATCTGCTGCATCTGCCCCAGCACCGGATCGGCTGAAGGCTGCAGCCGCTGGCGTGCCTCCGGCGGCCGGATGGAGCCATGCGCCATGTCTTCGGACGTGGCAGCTGCCAGCTCGTCCGGGCCGGTGGCCGAAACCCAGGCCAGCATCGCGTCCCCCGTGGCGGTGCCGCCCACGGCGGTCAGCCTGCGTCGGCCGAAACAGTAGATCCGGTCGCTGACCGCAATGCCGGGCCAGCGCTCGCGGAACCCTGCCTCGGCTTCGTGATGCAGCACTGCCTCATGTCCGTCCAGGTAGCCGAGCTGGGCCAGCACCACAGTGCCGGTGTCGATGCCGCCCAGTGTGGCACCTGCGCGCACGGCCCGCGCCAGATAGGCGCGCAGCCCCTGCGGCAGGTGGCGCAAAGGATCGTAGCCGGCGCAAAGCAGCACCAGGTCGGGCGGGTCGCCGAGATCCCAGCCGCTGCGGTCCGGCGCGGCCAGCCGTCCGCTGGAGGCCGGCACCGCCGCCTGGGTGACGCTGAGGGTCTCCCATGTGTAAAGCGGGCGTCCGGCGTTCTTGTTGGCAATGCGCAGAGTTTCCGAGGCCAGCACATAAGCCAGCATCTGGAATTCAGGAAACAGGATGAAGCTTACCTTCGGCATGCCGGGAGTTTAGATGCAAGCAGGGGGCGTTTCCATGCAAATAAGGCAAGTTTCCGGCAGCTAGAGTTCTTCAATTCACAGGAAAGGAAACGCCAATGACCATCATGACACCCACCCCGTTGCAGGGCCGCCCGGCCAATTGCTCTGACGCCGAATGGGAGGCCCGCTGTGAGCTGGCTGCGATCTACAACGCGCTGGTCAAATACCGGCTGACGGATCAAACCAACCAGTGGCATTCGATCCGGGTGCCTGGTGAGGAGGCTTTGATCACCCATCACTATGGCTGGATGCATGAGGAGGTGACCGCGTCGAACCTGGTTAAGGTCGGCTTTGACCGGGTGAACCACAACCCGGAAAACGGCGAGCCGAACCCCTCGGCCACTGAGATCGGCAAGCTGTTCTTTGAGGCGGAGCCGGATAAAAACTGCATCATGCACATCCACACCAAGGCGATCATGGGAGTTTCGGCCCAGGCTGGCGGAGTGGGCCCGTACAGCCAGGCCTATCTGATGATCGGCGGCGGCGATGTTCTGGGCTACACTGACTATGAGTTCGTATGCACCGAGGATTTTCTGAGCGGTCTGCTGGAGGCGGGCCGCGGCAAGAAAGCGGTGGTCGAGGCCTGGCATGGTGCCTTTGTGTTCGGGTCCACAGCGGGCGAGGCCTTTTTCCGGTCCTTCTATCTGGACCAGGCTTGCGCGGTCCAGCTGGAGGTGCAGAAGGCGGCGGCCTGCCCGGGCGTGGCGGTCCGCACCATTCCCGAAGCTGAGCAGAAGCGCCATCTGCGTGATATGGCGGCCAGCGACTGGTACGGCTACGAGGGTGAGCTGGAGTGGCACGCCAACCGCCGGCGGCTGGATCTGGAGGCGCCGCATTACAAGAGCTGAAAAAACCGCCAAGCCGCAGGCCGGAGTGCTCCCGCGCCTTGGCCGCGGCATCCAGGATGCCGCCGAAAGCCTTGGGCCCGGCGCCGCGGCAGCGGCGCTGGCCCAACAGGAGCGGGTCAATCTGTGATTGATCTGCGGCGGGCGGGAGCCTGCCCGCTGCGCTTTTGGCAAGTATTATTAGGAAAAGCCGAAAAAAACCCCCGCAGGGGCGCGGGGGCAGGTCTTCGAGGGATATCTTTGTCCGGCTCCCGGGGGGAGGACCGGTTCAGGTTTTCCATTCGGACGGGTCGCGGTCGGCAAAGGCTGCGACCAGGAAATCGATGAAGGCCCGCACCTTGGGCTGGGTGAACTTGCCGGGCGGGTAAACCGCGTAGATTCCCTGGGTCTCGACCGGCAGGCTGGGCATTACGTCTTCGACCAGCCCTTCCTCCAGCGCCTCGGAATAGAGGTAGCTGGGCAGATAGGCGATTCCGAGTCCGGAAATGGCCGCGGTCAGCAGCGACTGGCCGTCATTCACCGACAGCCAGCCGGAAGTGCGCACCTGCCGCTTTTCGCCGGAAGGAGCGGTGATCTTCCAGACGTTGCCGCTGGACTGGCTGGAGTAATGCAGCAGCTTGTGATTGTTCAGCTCGTCGATCTTTTGCGGGCGGCCGAATTTCTCCAGATAGGCGGGGGAGGCGATCATCCGCTTGGTGGTCTCAGTCAGTTTGCGGGCGCGCAGGGAGCTGTCCTCCAGCTCGCCGATCCGCACCGCCATGTCAAAGCCTTCGGAGATCAGCTCCACATAGCGATTGTTCAGCACCATGTTGACGGTGATGTCCGGGAAGTCGCGCAGGAAGTCGGACAGCACCGGTGACAGATGATTGACGCCGAAGTCGGTCGCGACCGAGATCCGCAGAAGGCCCGAGGGCGCGGATTGCATCGAGGTGACCAGCGCATCCGCCTCGCCTGCGTCATTCAGCACCCGGCGGGCACGGTCGTAGTAGGCCAGACCGATTTCGGTCGGCGACACCCGGCGGGTGGTGCGGTTCAAAAGCCGTGCGCCCAGGCGGGCTTCCAGGCTGGAGACATGTTTGGAGACCGCCGACTTTGAAATCCCCATCTTGCGTGCCGCATCGGTGAAGCCGCCCTGGTCCACCACATTGGCAAAGGCCTCCATCTCGGTCAGTCGGTCCATGTTCACCCATCCTCGTTAAGCTGTGTTGCCGTCAGTGATGCGGGGGAAATCGGGCAAGATCGGGGCGGGGGTGGGATAATTGCGGGGTTTTGCAGGGATCGTCTGCGCGCTGGAAACGGCCAGGCGGCAAGGGTTTTGCAGCGGGGATCGGCATTCAGGAAACTTTAAAGCACAAGCTTGATGACCAGGATCCACAGCGGCAGGGAAACCGCGCTGAGCAACGTGGACTGCGCGATAAGCGTGGCTGCGAGCGTTCGGTCAGCGCCAAAAGCGGAGGCCAGAACATGCGCAGCCGAGGCAGTGGGCAGGGCGGCAAACAGCACCAGAACCGCGGCAAAGCCGGGGTCCGTGCGCAGCAGCAAGCAGGCGGCGAGGGTTGCGGCCGGCACCAGAACCAGCCGCACCAGGCAGAGATAGCCGTTGAACAGGTCCAGCCGCGCCAGGGCCCGCCAGTTCATGGTGGCGCCGATAGAGAGCAGCGCGATGGGAATCGCCGCGTGCGCCAGCATTTCCGCCGGGGCCAGGACCGGTGCGGGGATCCTGTAGCCCGACAGCCCCACCGCAACGCCCGCGACAGAGGCCAGCAGGAAAGGGTTCAGCGCAACCTTCAGCGCGGTCTGCCGCAAGGACAGGCTGCCGCCGCGCGACAGGGCGCTCACCGCCAGTACATTTGCGACCGGCACCGCCATGCCGATGGCAACGGCCATCTGCCCTGTCAGCTCCTTACCGACCGAGGGCAGGGCGACAAAGGCAATCGCGGTGTTGAAACGCCAGGCGGTCTGCCAGGCGCCGGCAAAATCGAGGAACGTCACCGGGCCGAAGCGGCGCGCCAGCAGGCCCAGCCCCAAGGCCAGGGCGAGGATGCCCCACACGGCCGGGCCGATGCGGCCCAGATCCGCCACCGCAATGGGCCGGCCGCTGGCGGCAAAGAACAGCAGCGCCGGGAACAGCACCTCGAAGTTGAGTTTGTCGAGCCCCTGCCAGGCCTGCGGCGCCAGCCGGTTACGAACAATTCCGCCCAGGCCGACCATCAGGAAGCTGGGGGTGAGTCCCATCAGAATGACTGCAAATACCATGGCTCGCTCCCGCTGCGCTGCCCGGCGGCGACACTGCAACTGGCAGGCGCAGCAGGCAAGCGGAAGGATGAAAGATGCGGCGGCTTCGCAAATGGCTGCCGCTATTTTGTGCATTTGTCATGGGCGGCGGGATTGCCAGGCCCGGGCCTGCCGCTAGCTTTGTCTTGTTGGTTGAGACAATTTCTGGAGGACCGGATATGAAACTGCTGATTGCGGCTGCCTTGTCTGCCTGCCTGGCGGCCCCGCTCTGGGCTGGCGGCGAGACGGCCTCGAACCCGGAGGCCAAGGTCTATTTTGCAAATATCCAGGACGGGGACACGGTCACGTCGCCGGTGACGCTGGTCTTTGGCTTGTCGGGGATGGGAGTGGCGCCATCCGGGATTGCGAAGGAGAACACCGGCCATCATCACTTGCTGATCGACCGCCCGCCGCTGGGCCAGGGTGAAGATGGCGCGGACGAGCTGGCCTTTGGCCTGCCGTCGGATGACAACCACCTGCATTTCGGCGGCGGACAGACCGAGGTGACGCTGGAACTGTCCCCGGGCCGCCACACGCTGCAGCTGGTGCTGGGCGACGCAGGCCACGTGCCGCATTCGACTCCGATCATTTCGGATCAGATCACCATCACGGTGGAGTGACGGTTCGGTCTGCGCCGAAGCATCCGGCTGATGGGGCGGGGTAGGGAGGTGTCCCTGAGTAATCAAAGGACACGTCATGCTGACCTGCATCATCCGCTATCACATCGACCCCGCCAAAAAAGCGCAGTTTGAGGAATACGCCCGCAATTGGGGTCAGGCGATCCCGCGCTGCGGGGCCGACCTGGTGGGGTATTACGCGCCGCATGAGGGCTCCTCGACGCTGGCCTACGGGATCTACAACGTGGGGAGCCTGGCGGAGTATGAGGCCTACCGGGCGCGGCTGGCGCGGGATCCGCTGGGGCGCGAGAATTATGAGTTTGCGCAGCGCGAACGGTTTTTGCTGCGCGAGGACCGGACCTGGCTGAAGCTGGCTTCAGCGCCGCATGGGCAGGCAGGGTGAGGGAGGCGCAGATGATTGCCGTGATTTTCGAGGTGGAGACCGCAGCCGGGCAGAGAGAGGCTTATCTGGAAATTGCCGCGGAGCTGCGGCCCTTACTGGAGCAGGTGGACGGTTTCCTGTCGGTGGAACGGTTCCAGAGCCTGAGCGCGCCGGAAAAACTCCTGTCGCTGTCGTTCTGGCGCGACGAGGCTGCGGTGCAGCGCTGGCGAAACCTGGAGGAGCACCGGGCCGCTCAGGCCAAGGGGCGGGCCGGGGTCTTTGCGGACTACCGGCTGCGGGTGGCGGGTGTGATCCGGGATTACGGTATGTCCACGCGGGAAGCTGTGCCTCCTGACAGCCGTGCCGTTCACGGCTGAGCACACAGGCTGGGCGCGGGGCGGAAAACGGTCAGGCTGCGGCGCGCGGGTGCGTGCCTTCCTCAATCTCTTCCGCGATCTTCGACACAAACGCCTTCAGGTCCTCGGGCTGGCGGCTGGTCACGATGCCCTGATCCGTAACGACTTCGGCGTCTTTCCAGTTGGCGCCGGCATTGGAGATGTCGGTCTTGATCGAGTGATAGGATGTCATGTTGCGGCCCTTGGCAACGCCGGCCTCCGCCAGCACCCAGGGCGCGTGGCACACGGCGGCGATCACCTTGCCGCTGTCATGGAAGGTCTTGACCAGATTGATGACATCGTCCTCGACCCGCAGCAGATCGGGATTGATTTGGCCGCCGGGGATCACCAGCGCGTCGTATCCATCCGCCTTGGCATCAGCGATTTTCAGATCGGCCTCGGCCTCGCGGCCCCAGTCGCTGCCTTCCCAGCCCTTGGCAGGCTTGCCGTCGAGGGTGGCGACATGGACCTCAGCGCCCTTCACTCGCAGCTGGTCGCGCGGAAATTCCAGTTCCGACTGCTCAAACCCATGGGTGGCAATGATCAGGATCTTTGCATCTGCGATTTTGGGCATAACGGGCTCCTTTCCTGTTCTGAAATG
>NZ_JBQKUH010000103.1:0-6115 GCF_054968485.1 Leisingera sp. G5_S3_59_S7 | reverse complement strand
GTCAGGTTGTCGGCAAGCACAGGCGGGTAGGAGAAATCTCCCAACTCTGCGGCCCTCCGCCCGGTGCTGTAAGTCGCGGGGTCAGGAGAAAATCCCGCACGGCGCAGGACATGACGCGCGAGCTTGCCGTCACCGTCCAGCACGTTCACCAACCACGGCAGCGAGATACGCAAGCCACGCCCACGCGACTTGTTGGCTTCCTTCAGCAAGAGGTCTGCGAGGTCATCAATCATATGGGATTCGTACATTTTGTTTTCCTTGTCTGGTAAGTTTGGTGCCCCGGCGGGAAGGAGAAGGACCCGCCGGGGCTGGTATGGCGGAGTTGTCAGTTCTTTCCGTGCCCATACCCATTTGCAATTGCGCGCTCGAAGCGCTGGGCCACCTGTTCAGTGATGAAGGCATCAAGCTTGCCAGCCTCGCGCGCCAGTGCCATCTTCCGCGCGCGAGGAATTTCTGCCAACACTTCACGGGTCAACCGTTCGCGCAGTTCATCATCCGATGATGCCAGAGAACGCTGGGAGAATTCACATTCACTAACTGCGTCACGCGCCCACTGCGCCCAGCCAGAGGGGTCTGAAGGCAGTTCTGCGACGGTTGCACCCTCAAGGTGCGCGAGCACCTCAGGCCGCAAGATTACTTCCTGCGCCAGCTTCTCAGTCATCAAAGGCGAAAGGCGGTTTCCGTACTCGCGCGCCAGCGACAGCGCCATATTCTGCCGAACCTTTTCCAGCTTTTCTACCTGCGGCGGAGTCAAGCCGCGTTCCAGATTTTCGATAGTGTTCAGTTCGTGGGCAGCCATGGATAGTTTCCCTTCTTAAAAAGTGCGTGGATGTAAAAAGTGTCGCCGAAGCCTGCGTCCTTGACGCGTGGAAGCACGGCGCTGATGGAATAGTTCTTTTCCCTGCCTCCGCCCTTCGAGCTTGAAGGTGCCAAGACGTACGGCAAGGGAAACGGATGGTTCAAAAGGCGGCGAGCGACGTGATATGAAATACCCAGCGCTTCACCGACCTGACGGGTTGTCAGCATCTGCGGTCCTTATTGGTAACGATGGAAGAAATAGCGCCCCCGGCGCTTCGGTCTGCATCCCCGATGCCAGCCGATGGTCAAATAATACCACAGAGCTAGCCCCCCACCAAACTTGAGCGGACAAACGGGTCACGTTGTTTACGTGGTCGTTCAAAAAGAAAAAGGCCCGCCAATCCGGCGGGCCTGTACGTTGTTGGATGTTGCGTGGGTCACCAGTAGGTGATGGCGTCTAGCGCGGTTCTCAGCATAGCCAGACCTTCTGGCGTATCGTTCAGGCGGGTTTTATAGTTCCGGAGCTGACCTTGTCCGGAGACGTGGCCCGTTATCCCGCGAATAATATCATCAGAATGCCCAGCTCGCTGCAATCGGTCCACCAGCGTGTCTTTGGTGCTGTACAAGACCTGCCGGTCATTAGTGAAACCAGCCGCTCTGATAGACTTGGTGAAGGAGTCCGACATGGTCCCCGCGACGGACTCGGGTTTGGCTTTGCCCAAATTCCATCCGCCGTCCTGCATGAATTCGAAAAAGCCGCTAAGGTGTTTGGTTAGAGGCAACTTGCGGCTGATCCGGGTTTTTACATCGCCTGTTGTCATGGTGATAAAGTCCGGCATCACGTTTTCAGGCTTCATGCGGAATATCTCGACTGGTCGCGCGGCGGTGTAGAGTGCCACCCTGAACGCCCACTTGAACGCTTCCTGTCTTTCGGGTGTGTACTTGGACTCTGGCCCCCACGCTTCCTGAACCAGCCCCCACACATGCTTGATTTCGTCGTCGTCGAACCGTTGCCACCGCGACTCTTCGACCGGGGTGTCATTGCGCGGCATTTTCACTTTGTCGGTCGGCATCGCATCGAATCCGGGCACCAGTTCTTCAGAGATGGCCCATCGCATGATCGCTTTCACGGGGGCGAAATATTGCGCCACTGAATCCGGTTTCAGACCTTCTTCAAGCAGATGATCGCGATAGAGACGCAGTTTCTCTGGCGTGAACTGGTGCAGCGGTAAGTCGCCCAGTTTGTCCGTCATTGCGTCGATCTTGCCGCGGTAGCTCCGCATGGTCGCCGCGCTTGAATTATTGAGCTTGAAGTAGCGCTCTCGAAGGGATGAAAGACGATAGGCGTCACTTTCCTTGGACTTACCTACGAGTTCGGAAAGTCGGTCATTCAAGACAGTCTGCATGGCCGCGTAGAGAGCTTGTGACATGGTATCGCCCCCATCAGGAGGTGTTGCCACCGGCAAGGAGAGAGCCTCTTTCAGGACGGGTGAGGGTTCTTTGATCTGGTCAATGTGCGACCGGTCCCCGAACGCTTGCCACGCAAATGCGGCGAGGGACTCCCTTTCGTACTGCGGCGACAACTTGGCCGCGCCTATTAAGTGTTCCTCCGTGTCGCGCCACGAAAGGGCGAAAGAGTCGGGATAGTCTTCTATGTCATCGCGGAGCTTGGCCGCGGAGAAATCTTCTATGCCACGCCTGATCACATCAGAGCGGGATTCACTGTCTTTGAGTAGAGCAATGATGCGGTCATGTTCTTTGGTGTACGCCTCACATTTGACCTTTGCTTGATCGAATTTGCTTCCAAGCGACAGGTCCCATCTCTTTCGCCCAAGAAGAGGCTGTAGGGCTTTTGGAACGTCGCGCAGATATTTGAATGCCACCCGGTTTTGGCGGGAGTATGCCGCCATGTATCTGGGGAACTCGATTTGTTCTTTAGCCTGCTGTTTGGCGGTCGGCATCGCGGCGATTCCATTGTACTTCTGACTGGAAAACCATTGTACTTTTCGATAATTTCGTCAATGAAATAAGGGTTTTATAGATGTTCTTGCCGTGGGGTTGTACAAATCTCTTATCACCCACCATTTTTCTGGAAAGGCGCTCCCTGCAAAGGTTGAGCGCCTTTCTTCGTTTCCGGGGTTCCGCCGGCGGCGGCTTGCCGCTACCAATTTGCCTGAGACACCGGGCAAGGGGCATGTGATGCGATTTCCGAAAATCTGGCTGCTGCGGCACGGGCAGACCGAATGGAACGCCGAGCGGCGCATCCAGGGGCAGCTGGAATCACCGCTGACGCCGCTGGGGGTTCAGCACGCCCGCCGCCAGGCCGCGCTGATGGCGCCGGTGATGGCGCAGAGCCCGGCCTGCTATGCCTCGCCCCTGGGCCGGGCGCAGCAGACAGCGGATATCGCCCTGGCGGGCGCGCCGTTTGAGACCGATCCCCGCCTGGCGGAGGCTTTTGCCGGAGATTTCCAAGGCATGACGCTGGATGAGGTCGCAGCGCAGTACCCGCAGATTCACGGGAATAACCCGCGGAATCTGGACCTGTTCTGCGAAGCGCCGGGCGGCGAGGGGTATGACAGTTTTCACGGCCGCATCCTGGACTTCATGCAGTCGCTGACCGGCCCGTCGGTGGTGGTGGCGCATGGGTTGCTGGGGCAGGTGATGCGCGGCATTGTCTGCGGGCTGAGCCGGGACCGGATGGCGGCGCTGCCGAACGGGCAGGGCTGCGTGTATGTGCTGGAAAACGGGGCAGAGACGGTTCTGGAGTGACCGGGCAGGGCGGTTCAAAAAATCTGCTTTTTGCTCTTGAACTGCCGGGCGGCTTTGTCTAAATCCCCGCTCATCGGGTCGTTAGCTCAGTTGGTAGAGCGCTTCGTTTACACCGAAGATGTCGGGAGTTCGAGCCTCTCACGACCCACCATCCCCCCTTACAGCGCAAGACCGAAGATCGCCCAGGCGGCGGTGCGGGCAGGGTGTTTTTGCAGCCGTTTCAGGGCGTTACGGGGCTTAGGTCATTTTTTTTCCGGAAAGTTCCGAAAAAGGCAAAACACGGCTTGACGGCTTAGGGGGCGGGGAATATTACAGCCCAACATTCAGCAGCGATGCTGGATGTGCAGCGGGCGGTTGTAGCTCAGTTGGTTAGAGTACCGGCCTGTCACGCCGGGGGTCGCGGGTTCGAGCCCCGTCAACCGCGCCACTGCTGTACCCCATCCTGGGGTCAATCAGGATCCGCCCCGGAGGGGACCAGGGCCGGTAACGGTCCGCCGCAAGGCGAAAATGCGGTTGTAGCTCAGTTGGTTAGAGTACCGGCCTGTCACGCCGGGGGTCGCGGGTTCGAGCCCCGTCAACCGCGCCACTTTCGCCCGCCGCCCTGACGTTTCAGGGTCCGCCCCGGAGGGGATCATAGCCGAAAGGCCCATGCGCGGTTGTAGCTCAGTTGGTTAGAGTACCGGCCTGTCACGCCGGGGGTCGCGGGTTCGAGCCCCGTCAACCGCGCCACTTTCTTCCTGTGAACAAGATAATGACTTGATCCGGTTCCGGACGCGTCGCGCGCGTTCCGGTCAGCCTGCCGGTTCCGGCGTGTCTTGGCTGAAACTGTTGCGCCAGCCGTGTTCGTCCTTCTCCCAGAGCGAGGAAATCAGCATCTGTTTCCAGTCCGCGCTGCCAGCCGGACGATAGGCGGCGCGGTAGGACAGCAGAACAGCCTCCGGCGTAAGGACGCGCAGCTGGGCATCGCTGAGGCGGTAGCCTGCCATCACCGGCCCGTTCTGCAGCTGCGCGCAGTGGCCTGCCTTGTCCGAAAAGCCGCTGGGGTAGACGCCCAGGAAATCCTCCTTCAGCATCCGGGCGTCCGCGGCAGGGTCGCCCGCCGCCAGCGCCTCCCACACCTTTGTTTCCAAGGCCAGAAACTCGGCGAGCCGGGGGCCGTCAGTGAGAATCTCAATCGTCATGCAGGCAGCCTGGCGCAAGGGCATTAGAGCGAGGGCGGCACCGGTTCCGCGCTGGTGTCGTGGCGCCAGCCGGTCAGCTCGGAATCGACCCATTTCCTCAGGAGTTCCATATCAGGCTTGGGGTTGGCTTCCAGGTAGCGCAGCAGCACGCGGGTGCCGTGCTGATAGCCGGCGCGGTAGCTTTCCTCCGGGTCGGTCTGATTGCCTTCGAACCCGGGCGGCCGTTTGAACCTGCTCTGAACCATCTGCTGTCTCCGTCTGTAAGGGCGTGCGTGTTACCGGGCAGGCTAGGCCAAGAGCGATAAGCAAGTCTTAACCCACGTGCGTAAAACGAACGCAAATTGCGGCAGAGAACTGCCGCGCTGCGGGGCCGTTACAGGGACGGCAGGGGGGTGAGAAACTCCAGCAGCGCGGCAGCGGTTTCGCGGGCGCTGCTGTCAATGAAGAAATGCCCGCCCGGGACGCCTTGCGCGGTCATGTCCTGCAGGCGCGGCGCCCAGGTCGCGGCGACGTCATAGGCCTTGGCCATGGCGCCGTCTGCGCCGTAAAGAACCAGCGCCGGGCAGTGCACCTTGCGGCCCAGGTCGCGGGCATCGTCGTGAAAATCGACGCCGATGGCGGCGCGGTAGTCGTTGCACATGGCATGGACGCAGGCGGGATCGTCCCAGGCGCGGCGGTAGGCCGCCAGCGCTGCGGACGGGAAATCAGACAGGGATGCACCGCCCCAGCCCAGCAGGCAGCTTTCGAAATAGGCCTGCGGATCGGCGCCGATCATCCGTTCCGGCAGCGGCGCGGGCTGGGCGAGGAAGAACCAGTGGTAATAGGCGCGCGCCACTTGATGCGTCAGCTGGTCCAGCAGCAGGTGGGTCGGGATGATGTCCATCACAGTCAGGCTGGCCACCGCCTCTGGCGCGTCGAGCGCCAGCCGGTGCGCGGTGCGCCCGCCGCGGTCATGGCCGGCCAGGTGGAAACAGGGAAACCCCAGCGTCTGCATCAGCGCCAGCTGGTCGGCAGCCATGTTGCGGAAGCTCATGGCCTCCACGCCTTCGGGCTTGGAACTGGCGCCATAGCCGCGCAGATCCGCCGTCACCACGGTGAAGCGGCGGGCGAGGGCGGGGGCGGTGTCCTCCCACATTTCCTTGGTTTGCGGGAAGCCGTGCAGCAGCAGCAGCGGCGGGCCGTCGCCGCGCAAGGTATAAGCGATCTGCTGGCCGTTCACCTGCAGGCTGCCGGATTGAGGTGTTGCTGGCATGGTCTTCCCCCTTCGCTGCTGTGCGGTGCGGGGATTGGACCCTGCGGGCGGCACAGGATCAAGCCTGCCGCTGCGTTTGCGCATTAGGGGAGAGGCTCCCGCGCCTTGCCGCCGC
>NZ_JBQKUH010000102.1:0-6602 GCF_054968485.1 Leisingera sp. G5_S3_59_S7 | reverse complement strand
TTATCGCATTGAGGTTGTTTTGTTGAGTGGTAGGCTCTCGCTTATAAAGAAAACCTCTCTGCAAGGTGTGGAATGACTGTAGAAGAACCTATTGAACTAATTGTGTCTTTGACTGGTGGTCAAAGTGATCAGCATGAAGTGCCGGCCTTTACGGCTTTAGATAGTGCACATGCTGTTTCTCAAGCTCTAATGATGATCCTAAACTTCGCTCAAAATGGTGAAATCCGTCGTAGGAATTTCAAAGATCTAAACCTTTCATTGAATTTGAAAACGACTCGTCCAGGGTCTTACGAGTTTGTTTTTGAGTTCTCTCAATTAGCCCCGTACTTGATGGAGGCCTATGGGAGCGGGTTAGCGAATGCTTCTTGGAAATTAATTGAGACTGTTTTTAAACGTGCTACGGGTCTGGAGGGGGCGTCGGAGATTGAGGAAGCTGAAAGTGACGGGCGGATTAGTGCGGGAGATTTAGGCGCGCTCATCCAAGCCACTGAACCATCCGTGAGGCGGGCGCACTCCGTAGTAAATCACGGTTCCTCAAACGTTAACATTTTCATTAGTGGTGATGGCAATCAGGTAGTGCTTGATTCGGAAAGCAAAGAATACATGCACGAAAGCATCTTCAACGATGAGACACGGTCGCAACGCTTTCTGGTCACGAGTTTTGATGGCCGCAATAGAACTGGTCGATTGTTTGACTTGGAGCAAGAGCAGGCGTTTACATTTGACTTGCTCGCTGAGGCTAGCCGGGAATCTCTTCAAGTAATAGCAGATGCCGCCCATGCGTACGCTCTTCGGCAGAAGGGTAAATTTGATGAAAAGATGGAAGCAGTTTGTGCCTTTACCTCGATTGATGCTCCTGACGGTCGACAAAAGAGGCTGAAAGTATTTGCTGCCGCGCGTGAGTTTGATGATCTGGAAGTTGGACAAATCCCGGACGTTACAAATGCCGCGCGGCAGTTGGAGGACAAGCGAGATGATGATGATGACGTTTTGGAATGACCTGAGTTCTCTGTCGGACGTACCTTCTGTCCAGTTATGAATTGTTTCGCTCGACCGCAGGCCGGTCAGCGCCCGTCCCGCCCCCCCCCACGGGGCGGGCGCTTCGCTTCCACCCCGCCGGGCCGGGCACTGCCCTCCGCGTGCTGATCTGATGTCTGGCAAACTCCATTAGACGGGCAGGCTTGCACTACGCTGTCGGCCAACCGCCGCTTCTCTCTGAACACTTGTGCGCCACTCTCCGCCCATCCGCGGCCTCTCCGCACCAACCCGCTGAAAACCCACCCGTTCCATGTTATCCTCAACCCCGTTCATCTGGGGAGGATAACACCATGAAACACCTGACTTTGGCCGCCGCGATCACCCTCTTGGCGTCGCCGCTTCTGGCCGGGCAATGCCCCGCCGATATTGCCGCCATCGACGCGGCGCTGGCCGCAGGCACCGAGCTGTCGGAGGCCGATCTGGCAACCGTTCAGGAACTGCGCGACGAGGGGCAAAGCCTGCATGACAGCGGCGACCATGACGCCTCGGTCGAGACCCTGGCCGAAGCCAAGGCGATGCTGGGGATCGACTGATCCGCAACAGCAAAACGCCCGGCGGCTGGCCGGGCGTTCCACGCCTGAAAAACCGGTCCGCTTACAGCGCGTCCTGCACGTCCTGCGCGGCGCCGCTGATTGCCTGGCCGGCCTTGGAAATATCGCGCCCCGCGCCTTTGGTCGTCTCGCAGGCCGCCAGGCCCAGCAGCATCAGCGCAAGTGTGAAAATCCGGATCATCGTCGAAGGCTCCTCATCTCTGCTCAAACCCGTCCGCAACTGTCTAGCAAGCCGCCCCACCCCAGGCCAGCGGATTTGCAGGCCAGCGGATTTGCGCGGCAGGCAAGGGGCTTGAGCCAAGTCAAGGCCGGGGGCCCGGCAGCGGGCTACTCTGCGCTGGTCAAAACAGGAGGCAGACATCATGGATCTTTCCACCCGCAAACAGGCGCTGGAGGCGCGCCGGGCTGAACTGACCGGGCATCTGAGCGAGGTTGAGCACACGCTGGACGCGCCGATGCCCAAGGACTGGGAGGACCGGGCCTCTGAACGGCAGGGCGACGAGGTGCTGGAAAGCCTCGGCAATGCGGAACTGGACGAGCTGCGCCGGATTGATGCGGCGCTGGGCCGGATCAAGGCGGGCACCTACGGCATCTGCGCCTCCTGCGGCGAGATGATTTCCGACGCGCGCCTGGACCTGCTGCCCGCCGCGCCGCTGTGCAAGACCTGCGCCGCAGAAGGGGCCGGCTGAGGCACGGCTAGCGGCGCTGAAGGGGTTTACCAAAAATTTGCAACTTATAAGGTAGTGCAATCCACGAAAATCGCGGGTATATTGATCTGGATCAAGGTCGTAGCTTTGACCTCACGGCACGTTGCGCGAAATTTCAGCTGGAGGGTGTGTATTATGGACTTTTCCACCAGAAAACAGACGCTTGAGGTGCGCCGGACGGAACTGGCAGGGATGCTGTCACAGGCCGGGCTTGGACTGGAGGGGGCCTATGCCGCGCCCCGCCGCACGCGGGCAGCGGCGCCCGCGGCCTCTGCGATCGAAGTGCCGGCCAAGGCCAGCTTGGACGAGCTGCGCCGCATTGATGCGGCGCTGGCCCGCCTGCGCGAGGGGTCCTACGGCTTCTGCCAGATCTGCGGCGACGACATTGCCGACGACTGGCTGGACCAGCGCCCGGCCTCGCCGTTCTGCAAAAGCTGCGCCCTCTAGCCGGGGCAGGGTGCGGGCCGCCCGCGGCCGCAGCAAATCCCGAAATAATCACAGCCAGCGGCCGCCCGGCCCGCTGGCTGCTGCTGTTTGCGGCAGGGCGGGCGGCGCCGCGCCGCTGCAGCGCTGCACCAGTCGCGGCTTTCGCGCCAAAGGCCCCGTTGCCGTGCCTGCCGGGATGTGCCACAACCTGCTGTAACAGACTGAACACATGAGTTTAGCACATGCCTGATTTCGCCGAACGCCGCCGCATGATGGTGGACACCCAGATCCGCCCGTCGGACGTCACCAAATACCCGATCATCGAAGCCATGCTGGCAGTCCCGCGCGAGCAGTTCGTGCCGGCGGCGCAGCGCGAAGCGGCCTATGCCGACAAGAATGTCAGCCTCGGCGGCGGCCGCGTTCTGCTGGAGCCGCGCACCCTGGCCAAGATGCTGGATGCACTGGATATCCAGAGCGACGAGCTGGTGCTCGATGTGGCTTGCGGGCTGGGCTATTCCACCGCGGTTGCGGCGCGGGTTGCGCAGATGGTGATCGGCGTCGAGGAAGACGAGGATCTGGCCGAAGACGCCCAGGCGCTGCTGTCCGAAACCGGCGCCGACAATGCGATTGTCCACACCGGCCCGCTGGCGGAAGGCGCGGCTGAACACGGGCCTTATGACGTGATCCTGGTGCAGGGCGGGGCCGAGGAATTGCCCGCGCCGCTGCTGGCCCAGCTCAAGGACGGCGGCCGGATCGCGGCGCTGATGATGAAGGGTGCGCTGGGCGAGGTGAAGATCGGCTACAAGAGCGGCACCGGGATCTCCTGGCGGTTCGACTTCAACGCCGCTGCGCCGGTGCTGCCGGGCTTTGCTGCTGCGCAGGAATTTGCGCTCTGACCAAAACGGCCGGGCGCGGCGGCTGACGGGGCGGGGCCGCAGGCAATGGGGAGAGGCCGGGCGGCGGTAACGCTGGCGCCTGGCAGGGACAACTCACCGCGGCTGGCGGCGCGGCAGAACAAAAGGCAGGCGATGAGAATGAAATTCCCGGCGAGTGTGTTTAAGGCTTTTGTGTTTGCCGGCGGCGTGGCCGCCACGGCGCTGATGCCGATCCAGGCGGCGGCGGACAACCTGTCCGACGCGATGATCGGCGCGTATAAGACCAGCGGCCTGCTGGAACAGAACCGGGCGCTGCTGCGGGCCGCGGACGAAGATGTGGCAATTGCCCTGTCGCGGCTGCGCCCGCTGGTCCAGTGGACGGTTAGCGCCGCCAACTCCTATAACGAAGTCAACATCAACCAGACCCGGAATACCCTGTCCACTCAGCTGGAACTGACCCAGCTGCTGTTCGATGGCGGCGCCAGCCGCCTGGACCGGCTCGCGGCTCAGGAAATCGTGCTGGCCACCCGGCAGGCCCTGCTGAGTGTGGAGCAGACGGTGCTGTTCCAAGCGGTTCAGGCCTATGTCGGCGTCCTCCAGGCGCAGGAAAACGTGGCCCTGCGCCGCAACAACCTGCGGCTGCTGCAGGAAGAGCTGAAGGCCGCCCAGGACCGGTTCGAAGTGGGTGAAGTCACCCGCACGGATGTGGCGCTGGCCGAAAGCCGCGTGGCCGCGGCGCGTGCCAACCTGACGGATGCCGAGGGCACCCTGCTGACCGCCAAGGCGACCTACCAGCAGGTTGTGGGCCAGGCGCCGGGCGGCATTGCCGGCCAGCCGGCCTTGCCCCGCCAGCGGGTGTCGCTCGACGGCGCGCAGGTTGTCGCGCTCAGGAACCAGCCGGATCTTCTGTCTCAGCAGCACGTCGTCAAGGCCCGTGAATACCAGGTCGCCTCCGCAACCGCGGGCCTGGGGCCGTCCGTGAACCTGCGGGCGAACGCCGGGGTGAGCGAGGACGTGCAGGACGGGCTGGGGGCTTCCAACTCCTCCAGCATCGGCATCACCATGACCCAGGATCTTTACGCCGGGGGCCGCAATGCCGCAGTCCGGCGCCGGGCCATTGCCAACGCCGACGCAGAGCGCGGCGTGCTGATCAACACCCAGCGCGCCGTCCGGCAGGCGGTGAGCGAAGCCTACTTCAACGTCGAAACCGCGCGCGCCAGCCTGGTCTCTTCGGGCGAGCGGGTGCGCGCCTCCAAAGTCGCCTTTGACGGCATCCGCGAGGAGGCCACGCTGGGCGCCCGCACCACGCTCGACGTGCTGCAGGCAGAGCAGGAATACCTGGATGCCCAGACCGAACAGGTGAACGCCCGCGCCAACCAGGCGATCGCGGCCTACCAGCTGCTGCAGGCGCAGGGCCTGCTGACCGCTGAGCACCTGGGCCTGGCGGTGGAGATTTACGACCCGACGCTCTATTACAATCTGGTTAAGGACGCCCCCGCCCACCGCAGCAAGCGCGGCAAGGATCTGGATCGCGTGCTCAAGGCCTTGGGGCGTAACTGATAATTTATCCTATCTGTTGTGCGGTGGCAGGAAGGCGGCTACACTTTCCGGCAAGAGGCAAGAGTGGTTTATAAAATGTCCGACCCAGTTACCCATGCTGAGATTGAAGATGTATTGTCCTCGATCCGCCGCCTGGTGAGCGAAGACAGCCGCGGCCAGCCCGCGGCGCCGGAACCGGCGGCAAAGCTGGTGCTGACGCCTGCGCTGCGGGTGAAGGATCCGCAAGCCCGCAGCCCCGAAGCGGCTGAAGGCCCGGAAACCGGCGCCGGCGCGCCGCTTCCGGAAGCAGACCCTGGGCAGGCGGAGGCCGGCACAGCACCGCTGTCCGCAGATGCGCAGCCGCAGACCGCAGCCGCCCCGCTGGAGGCAGAGGCCGCTGCAGCTGAGCACGCGGAACATGCAGACCCCGCGAAGCATGCAGAGCACGCGGCGGATGTGGAGCACGAGGCAGACGAAACCGCAGCGCAACCCGCCGTGCCCTTCCGGCACCGCCAGGCCCGTGCAGCGTCCGGGCCCGCTTTGCTCCTCGGTGCGCAGCAGGACGCAGCGGACACCACAGCAGACACCGAAGCGCAAGCCGCGCAGCCCGGCGGCGCTGAGACCAGTCAGCCGCAGCCCGCTCCGGTCTGCGCCGGCGCGCCGGATACCGATCCGGACACGGCGCCTTGGGCCGATCCCGATGCCACGCTGTTTTCTGCGGCATCCGGCACGCCGCCGCAGGATCAGGGCACCGGGGACACCGCAGCAGAAACCCCGCCGGACGACCTGGCCGGCGGCACGGCCGGCGCCCGCGCCGCCTCGGTGGTGCGCAAGATCGCTGAGCTGGAGGCCCGCAGCTCCGGCGCGCGCGACCAGGCGCAGCCGCAATGGGAGCCCGACAGCAAGACCGAGGCGCCCTTTGCCGCGACCCTGGTCGATACCATCGAATGGCGTGACGAACCGGCGCCCGCCCGCAGTACCGCGCAGGCAGCCAGCGATGCCTCCGGCGAAGCGGACGGCAGCGCTGAGGAAACTGCGCAACCCGCAGCCGCAGACAGCGCGGCGGAAACGGTGGTGGAGGCGGCGTTTGCCGGCGCAGCTTTGGAAACGCTGGCGGAGTCAGGCGACAGCTACCTCGACGAGGAGGGCCTGCGCGACCTGGTCGCCAGCATTGTCCGCGAAGAGCTGCAGGGCCCCTTGGGCGAACGGATCACCCGCAACGTGCGCAAGCTGGTGCGGCGGGAAATCCACCGGGCGCTGGCCGCGCATGACCTGCTCTAGGGCCTGACGGCACTGGGCATCCTGACGGTTCAGGGGCGATCAGCGGCCTGAGACCGGTTCCAGCAAGGCACGCCAAGGGCGTGCCTTTTCCGTTTGGCCAGGCCGGAGAAACGGGGGAGGGAGGACCGGCCGCCGCAGCCTTGCAACGCAGCCCGCCGCCACGGGTCTCGCGAAACAGCCTTTCA
>NZ_JBQKUH010000101.1:0-7469 GCF_054968485.1 Leisingera sp. G5_S3_59_S7 | reverse complement strand
GTTCCAGACCAGTAAGGGCTGCCGCAAACTCTTCCGGATCAAACGGCGCCAGGTCGTCGATCTGCTCGCCCACCCCGATGGCGTGGATCGGCAGGCCGAATTTGTCCGCCAGTGCCACCAGCACGCCGCCCTTGGCGGTGCCGTCCAGCTTGGTCATCACCAGGCCGGACACATCCGCCAGCTTCTGGAAGGTGCCCACCTGGCTCAGCGCGTTCTGGCCGGTAGTCGCATCCAGGACCAGCAGGGTGTTATGCGGCGCGGTCTCATCCTTTTTGCGGATCACGCGAACAATTTTCGACAGTTCTTCCATCAGGTCGGCGCGGTTCTGCAGGCGGCCCGCGGTGTCGATCATCAGAAGGTCGGCGCCCTCTTCCTGCGCCTTGGTCATGGCGTCAAACGCCAAGGAGGCCGGGTCGGAGCCTTCGGGGGCGGTCAGCACCGGCACCCCGGCCCGGTCGCCCCAGACCTGCAGCTGTTCGACAGCTGCCGCGCGGAAGGTGTCGCCCGCGGCAATCACCACCTTCTTGCCCGCGCCTTTGAACTGGCTCGCCAGCTTGCCGATGGTGGTGGTCTTGCCGGAGCCGTTCACCCCAACCACCAGCACCACCTGCGGGCGCTTGGCATAGATCGGCAGCGGCTTTGCCACCGGCTCCATGATGCGCGCGACTTCCTGCGCCAAGAGTTCCTTGATCTCGCGGCTGGAGACCTTCTTGCCCATCCGCCCCTCGGCCAGGTTGGCGGTCACCCGCAGCGCGGTGTCCACGCCCATGTCGGCGGCGATCAGCAGCTCTTCCAGCTGCTCCAGCATGTCGTCATCCAGCGCCCGGCGCGGCTCGGCGGCGGCGGTGCGCCCCATCAGGCGGCCCAGCAGGCCCGGGGATTTTTTTTCCGGCTCAGATGCAGGCGCCGGCGCAGGCCTGGACGCCGCCGCCGGCTGCGGTGCAGCCTCAGGTTCGGGCGCAGGCTCCGGCTCGGCGGCTGGCTCCGGCTGCGGAACCGGCGCGGGCGCGGGCTGCTCCGGCGTCACCGCCGGGGCCGCTGCCAGGGCCTCCGCCACCTCATCCGCAGCGCTCTCCGCGCCCTCCTCGACAATCGCATCGAGCCCCTGCTCGAGCTTGGAGGAGGATTTGAACAGCCGCTCCTTGAGCTTTGAGAAAAACGCCATCTTGGTCTCCGCAAAAGGGTCTGCCCCTCACCTAATGCGGATTTGGGCGGAGTGCAAAGCGCAAGGCGCCGCGTTCCTCAGGAAAATACCGCCAGAAAGCCCGCTTGCGCCCCCCAATAGAGCGGCCAGACCGCAAACGGCGTGATCCGGCGCAGCACGTGGTCCTCCGGCAGCACAAAAGTCTCCGCCGCCAGCACCATGTCCGACAGCATGAACGCTGCGGCCGCGGCAAAGGCCCAGGTGCCAAGCGGCAGCGTCAGCGCAGCCGCCCCCATGCCAAGGATGATCGGGATATAGGCCAGCACCGCCCCTTTAAGTGCGCCTGCCCGCGGCGCCAGAATGCGCGCCATCACCAGCCCCAGCACCAGCAGCAGCCCCGCAATGGCAAACCCCGGCATCTCCAGCAGCCGCGCCGGGCCGCTCGCGTCCCGCGTCAGGAACAGCACCGCATAGGCCAGATGCCCGGCGGCAAAGGCGCCGACGCCCGCCATGAACGCTCCCTCGCCGTCGCGCGACAGGAACAGATCGCCCAAGGCGCACAGGCCCAGCGCAACGGCCAGCAGCCAGGGGGCCCCTGCCAGCAGCGCCGCAACCGCCAGAAGGGCCACAGACGCCGTCTTCACCAGGCTGCGCAGCAGCCCGGGCGGCTGCGCGGCCATAAACAGATAGATCAGCGCGCAGGCCGCCGCCCCCGCCCGCAGTGCCAGTTCCGCCGTCATGCCCTGCCTCCCCTTTGATTTTCCGCCACTTTGTCCCCGCAGGGCGCGTATCGTCAAAGGTGACCACGCGGGAACCGGGGCAGAAGCCGCCCGGCCGCCCGCCACGCAAGGCTTGGCGCCGGCGCCGGTCCTGGGGCACAGTGGCGTCATGCGCAGACTGATGATTCTCCTGCTGGCAGCCCTGCCCGCCCCGCTGGCGGCAGGCGAGCCGCTCGGCGCCGCGGAATTCGACCGCTACACTCAGGGCCGCACGCTGTTTTATGGCTTCGGCGGCTCCCTCTACGGGGTTGAGCGCTATCTGCCGGACCGCCGCGTGATCTGGTCCTTCCTGGACGGCAGATGCCAGGACGGAACCTGGTACGAGGAGGCGGGCCAGATCTGTTTCGTCTATGAAAACCGCGACGACCCGCAGTGCTGGACCTTCGAGCTGACACCCAGAGGTCTGACCGCCCGGTTCGAGGATGACCCGGCCTCGACTGAGTTGTACGAGGCCGAGGACATCGGCGAGGAGATGCTGTGCTACGGCCCCGACGTGGGCACCTGAGACCGCCGGAAATGCCCCGCTAGAACAAGGAGCCCTGGCTGCCGCCCGGTTCCGCCGCGGATTTTTTCGGCGCCTGGGCGGTGCCGCCCTCCAGATCCAGCGTGCCATCGGCAAACTCGATCTGCAGGGCACCTGCCTTGGCGGCGGCGGCTCTGGTGGTCAGGATCTCCTCGCCTGAGCGCACCACCGCATAACCGCGCTCCAGCGTCGCCTTATAGCTGAGAATTTCCAGCTGCCGGCCCGCAGCGGCAAGCGCCTGCCGCTGGCGGTCTATGCGTAAAGACTGCGCCGCATCCAGCCGCTGGCCCAATTGCGCAAGCCGGTCCCGCTGCTGTTTCACTTCCCGCTGGATCGGCCGCAAGCTGAGGCGCGAGGACAGGTTCTGCAGCCTGTTGCGCCGCCCCTCAACCAGCTGGCGCAGGGTGGCGGGACGCAAGGACGCCGCGGTTTCGCTCAGATGCACCCGGCGGCGCTGCACACCGGAAATCAAAGCCCCCGGCAGCCGGTCGGCAATCCGGTCCAGCCGCTGGCGCGGGGTTTCCAGCAGCGTATCCGGCTTGGGCAGCGCGCGGGCCAGATCATTCAGTCGCTGGCGGCGCTGCTGCACCGCCTGCCCCGCAGCCCTAGTCAGCCGCGCGCCCTGGTTTTCGCTCCAGGCCATCAGCTCCAGCCGCACCGGCACAGCCAGCTCTGCCGCTGCGGTCGGGGTCGGCGCGCGGCGGTCGGAGACGAAGTCGATCAGCGTGGTATCGGTCTCATGCCCCACAGCGGAAATCAGCGGGATTTGCGAGGCCGCCGCCGCACGGGCCACTATCTCCTCGTTGAAGCCCCACAGATCCTCGATCGAGCCGCCGCCGCGCGCGACGATGATCAGATCGGGCCGCGGCAGCGCGCCGCCCGGTGTCAGACGGTTGAAGCCGTCGATGGCGCGGGCCACTTCGCCTGCGCAATTCTGCCCCTGCACCGCGACAGGCCAGACCAGCACCTTGCGCGGGAACCGGTCGCGCAGCCGGTGCAGAATATCGCGGATCACCGCGCCGGAGGGCGATGTCACCACACCGATGATCTGCGGCAGATAGGGCAGCGCCTTCTTGCGCTCGGGCGCAAACAGCCCTTCCGCTTCCAGCTGCTTCTTGCGCTTCTCCAGCAGCGCCATCAGCGCACCCTGGCCGGCAACCGCCACCTCATCGACGTTCATATTGTACTTGGACTGCGCGCCAAAGGCCGTCAGGCGGCCGGTCACCACCACCTCCAGCCCTTCCTCGGGCACCACCGACAGGCCGCTGATCTGCCCCTTCCAGGTGGTGCAGGCCAGCACCGAGCGGTCATCCTTGATGTCATAATACAGGTGGCCGGAGCGCGCCTTGAACACCCGGCCCACTTCGCCCCTCACCCGGATGCGGCCAAAAGTGCCCTCCAGCGTGCGCTTCACCTCGCCGGAAATCTCGGAGACGGTGAATTCAGGAGCATTCTGCCCCGGCTGAGGATCGTCAAACAGGTCGGACATCGGGCGGCTGCTCTCCTGCGGCACAGGTGGTTCTTGTTTTGAGTTCGCGCGCAGCATAGAACGCGCCGCAAGCAAGGCAAGCCCCGGACAGCGCCGGGATGCCTCTCGGCTCAGGCAGATCGGAGAACATGCAGATGAACATCCTTATCCTCGGCAGCGGCGGGCGCGAACACAGCCTGGCCTGGGCGGTGATGCAGAACCCCAAGTGCGACAAGCTGATCGTGGCGCCGGGCAACGCAGGCATCGCGCAGATCGCCGATTGCGCGTCGTTTGACATTGAGAACGGCGGCGCAGTGGCCGCCTTTGCCGAGGAAAACGCCATCGACTTCGTGATTGTCGGCCCCGAGGCCCCGCTGGCCGCAGGCGTTGGCGACCGGCTGCGCGAGGCCGGCATCCTGGTCTTCGGCCCGTCTGAGGCGGCGGCGCGGCTGGAAGCCTCCAAAAGCTTCACCAAGGAAATCTGCGACGCGGCAAACGCCCCCACCGCGGGCTACGGACATTTCACCGATGCGGACGCCGCCAAGGCCCATGTGCGTGCCAATGGCGTGCCCACCGTGGTCAAGGCCGACGGTCTGGCCGCTGGCAAGGGCGTGATCATCGCGATGACTGAGGACGAGGCCATGGCGGCCATCGACGATATGTTCGGCGGTGTCTTCGGCGGGGCCGGCGCCGAGGTGGTGATCGAGGAGTTCATGGAAGGCGAAGAGGCCTCCCTGTTTGTGCTGGTCGATGGCGAGGACGTGCTGGCGATCGGCTCCGCCCAGGACCACAAGCGCGTCGGCGAAGGCGACACCGGCCTCAACACCGGCGGCATGGGCGCCTACTCCCCCGCGCCGGTCTTGTCGGCAGAGGTCGAGGCGCGCGCGATGGAAGAGATCGTGAAGCCCACCATGAAGGTGATGGCAGAGCGCGGCATGCCTTATCAGGGGGTGCTTTATGCCGGCCTGATGATCCAGGACGGCAAGCCCCGGCTGGTGGAATACAACGTCCGTTTCGGCGATCCGGAATGCCAGGTGCTGATGATGCGGCTTGGCGCCCAGGCGCTGGACCTGATGCACGCCGCGGCAGAGGGCCGCCTGGGCGAGGCGCAGGTGAACTGGGCCGACGACCACGCGATCACCGTGGTCATGGCGGCAGAGGGCTATCCGGGGTCTTACGAAAAGTTCTCTGAGATAAAGGGCCTGGACGCCCTGCCCGAGGACAGCAGCAACATGGTGTTCCACGCGGGCACCCAGGAACAGGACGGCAAGATGCTGGCCGTCGGCGGCCGGGTGCTGAACGTGACCGCCCGCGGCGGCTCCCTGCAGGAGGCCCGCGACCGGGCCTATGCCATGGTGGACGGGATCGACTGGCCGCAGGGCTTCTTCCGCCGCGACATCGGCTGGCGGGCGCTGAAGTAAGTCGGCTGGCCCGCAGGCGCTCCCGCCTGCTTTCGGTCACTCACAGATTGCCCTTCGCAGTTGGGCGCGGCCGGGCGCTGCCGCGCCCGGCGGCGGCATCCGGCCGCACACTTTCCACCTGAAAATGCCCCTTGGCGCAGCAGTCCGGCAGACAGGGCGCAGCCGCCCCGGCGCTGGCGCTTCGGCTGCGCTCCCGCCGGGCAAGCGCGCTTGATAACCTGCAGCCGGAGCCGCAGCCTTAAAAGCTGTTCAAATCACTCAGCAGCAGGAACCGCTTGCGGAACTGATCCAGCATCTCCGGCTCCAGGAAATCTGCCGGGTGGGTCGTGCCGAAGGCGTAAAAGGCCCGGTCCTTCATTTCGGAGAGCTGCCGTTCGATGTCCAGTTGCCCGATGCCGGACGGCAGGCCCAGCGCGGTCTCGAAAACGCTGCGCAGCGGCGGCGACCCGATGATGTTATACCAATGGGCATTTTCGCTGCCGCCCGCATCCGCGACATCCTGCAATTCGCGCTCCAGCGCCAGCGCCAGCCGCATGTTCGGATCCGAGTTGCCGATTTCGATTTCAAACTGGCGGGTGGTGTAAAGCTCGGCCAGTTCCTCGGCAAACCCTTCAGGATACTCCCGGCTGGTCTGCCCCTCGTTGAAGGAGAAAGCCTGCACCATGGATTTCAAACCGGTATCATAGTGCAAGTTGGCATAGGAGGTGCTGGAGGAGAGGTCAGAGTCAAACGCCTTGAGCACGGTATCGAAATCGGTGCTCCGCTTGCTTTGGCCGAACAGGTCCAGCGTCGCCTCGAACAGGTTCAGATCGAATACCAACTCCCGCGGGTTGGTAAAGGTGCCCAGCTTGTCGGTGATCTCATCCGCGAACACCTGCATCTTGCTGACAGGTTCAGGCCATTCGTTCTGGAAGGCCTCTGCAAAATCGTAAAAGGCCAGATTTTCCGGCTGGTTGACAAAAGAATTCGGGTCGGACAAATCTGATTCCAGCACCTGCCTCAGATAGGTTTCGCCCCGGTCGCTGAGGTTGAAAGTCTCCAGCGCATCCGCCAGCAGCGGCGGGTTCGACAGCAGCTCCTCCGGGTCGGTCATGGCGTTGATGTCCGGCCAGCCAAAGCCAAAGGCCTCTGACACCGCCAGATAGCGCTTGTCCTCCAGCTGGTTGACGAAGGAATCGGGATCGGTGGTGTCCGAATTCAGCACCCGCCGCAGGAAATCCGGGTAAGTTCTTTCCAGACCGAACGTGTCAATGACGGCCTGCAGCAGGTTTTCATCCTCCAGCAGATCATCCGCGCTGGCGAGGCCTTCGGTGTGCTGGTTGAATTCGGCAACCAGCGCCTCGATGCTGTTTTCATACTCCGGCACCTGGCCGAAATTGAACTGCCCCGCAAAGTCCGCATAGCGCGGATCAGACAGTTTGTTGGCAAAGGAGTCGGGGTCTTCCAGGTCGGATTCCAGGACTTTCTGCAGAAAGAACTGATTGTTCTCCATCCCCTCCAGACCGGCGTTGCCAAGCGCCTTGCGCAGCAGGGTGCCGTTGGACAGCAGATCATCCGGCGTGGTGATGCCCGCAAATTCGCTCCCCGCCCTGGCACTGGGCAGCTTGGGGCCGTCCGCGCTGCCAAAGCCAAAGGTTTCCGCCAGCGCCTGATACCGGCTGTCGTTCAGCCGGTTCACGATCGACTTGGGGTCGCTCATATCCGATTCGAGCACCTGCTTGATGAAGGCCCTGTTGTTGATGTCCTCATCCAGGCCAAAGGCGCCCAGGGTCACGGTCAGCAGGTTGTAGTCGTCCAGCAGCTGGTCGGCTGACTGAATGCTGGTGATCCGCTGCGTGAAATCCTGCACCGTCCGGTCAAGGACGGGCGATTTCTCAAAAACCTCCTGCTGCTGGTCCCGGGTCCGCTGCAGGAAGCTCCATCCTGCGATGCCGGTGCCGAACACATATGGCGTAAAGCTCACGCTGCTGTCTCCCCTAAAACCGCTCCGGGCCGGGCGGGCCGCCCGGATCTGCCCATCCGGCACAAGATTAGCCCAAGGTGGTGAATAAACCGGAAACGGATCTGGAGACTTTCGGACCGCGGGTTAACCGCGGGCAGACGGGCATCCCGCACCGGCGGCAGCAGGCCGCGA
>NZ_JBQKUH010000100.1:0-7663 GCF_054968485.1 Leisingera sp. G5_S3_59_S7 | reverse complement strand
GTCCGGGGAAAGGGGAACCTCGGCCATCACCCGATTTGCGCAACAGAGTCGTTTCGTTCTCAAATCTCAATCGAAGCCAAAAACGCTTCGACTGCGGGAGTTCGGACATTTGACATCGAATAAACGAATCCGACTTTGTCATGCGTTGTTCGAAAGGGATATGGATATCCTCTCAGCCATGGAAAGTTGAGCAGCCCTTCTTTCGCAGAGGTTTTTATTGAAGGAGGGGCCGGGAAAAGCGAATAGCGATCCTGTTGCATCAGGATTTCTGCGATGAGGAGCCCATTGTTGGTTTCTATTCGGTTTTGCGGAAGGGGTTCCCGATGAAATGCGCAAAATCGTTCGAAATGTTCTCTCATAGGTGTGCCTGACAGCGGCAGGATCCATGGCTTTCCGAGCAACTCTTGTACGTCTGCAGGGGGCGGAGGGATATGATTTCCTGCGGCAATGATCATGCCTGTTTCGGCGAGAACGCTTGTTCCAAATCCACGCTGCTCAAGCCCCGGTTCAAGGCGGCCAAAGACCAAATCGACCCTCCCATAGTGCAAATCTTCGAGCAGTTCCGGTAGCAGCCCGTCTCGCAGTGCAAAGGTTATCTTGGGGTGGCTGTGCTTGAAGTCTGTGACCAGCCTGGCCATTCGATCCAAAAGGGAAACGTTGTGTAATCCGAGAACAATATCGCCATAGTCCAGAGACTCCACCATACCGGCCAAATTTTCGAGCGCAAAAATATTGGCAACAACCTTGCGTACCGCCAGGAGCAGTTCCCGCCCCAGCTTGGTGCGCCTTAGCCCACGAGGGTGCCGATCGAAGATTTGCACGCCGAATCCATCTTCGATTTCTGAGAGTGTCCGGGAGACCGAAGCCTGTGCAACATTGAGCCGCTGGGCTGCACGACTGACGCTGAGCGTGTCGTCGAGTGCAAGCAAAATGTGCAAATGCCTTACCTTTAATCTCGTCCGGACAAAGTGCGAAATCTCCATTTGGCATGCATCCCTTTGGAAAGGCTTTGATATCATAAAAATGTTATACTAAGTGGGTTCAAAGTCAATTTTTCCGAAACCCAAGCAGACCTAACCTGCCTATGAGTGATGTACCTTTGGGGCACACAATTGGATTTATGGAGAAAAAAATGACTGGAGCTTCTATGAGCCATGTGTTGCAGGGCTTTGCCCTGCTCGGCCTGTTTCTACTAATCGGCACGTTCCTCCGCGCCAAGATCGGATGGTTGCAAAAACTGTTCATTCCCGCATCTGTGGTCGGTGGTGCCGTCGGGTTGTTGATCGGGCCGCAAATCTGGGGCGACCTGACGCCGGTTCAATACCCCGCCGACTGGATCAAAATGTATAGCCTTCTTCCGGGTATCTTGATCATCCCGGTTGTGGCCTCGGTTCCGCTCGGGATTCAGTTGTCCCGAAAGGGCAGTTCAGCCGGTACAGCGCGAAATGTGTTCAACATGTTCTTCCTGATGGCTGGGCTATTCGGTTTGCAGCTTGCCGTAGGCGGTGCCGTCGGCGCATTCTTCGCGACTTCGATGCCGGATCTCGGAATCTACGCCACCTTTGGTCTCGAAATGCCGCTTGGCTTCTCGGGCGGACATGGGACCGCAGGCGTCATCGGCAATATGCTGAATGGCATGGGGTTGGAATATTGGGAAGTCGCACAGGGTGTTGCGGTGACATTTGCGACGATCGGTCTGCTGGGCGGGATCATCGCAGGCATCGTCATCATCAACTGGCTGAACAAGCGTAAGCTTCTCGATGGTGCCGCCGATCCGCAGAACCTCCCCAAATCCTGGCTGACCGGTCTTGAACCCAATCCCGAGAAACAACGCGTTGCCGGTCGAGAAAGCACTGTTTCCACCTCGATCGACGTGCTGGGCTTCAACCTTGCCTTGATCCTTGCGGGTTCCGGGCTCGCGATCTTGCTGCGCTCCTTCGTGCGCTCACTCGACCTGCCGCTGATCGGCGTGGTCCCGGTCTGGGCCTATGCAATCATTGTTATGTGGCTCGTCTGGCTTGCCATGACCCGTCTCGGGGTTGCTTGGTTGGTCGATCCGGGCACCAAGAGCAAAATTGCCTCGTCCCTCACCGATTTTGCCATCGTCGCTGCGCTTGTGTCCATGCCGGTACAGGGTGTGTTGACATTTGCCGCTCCGATCCTGATCGCCGCCGGGATCGGCTTCATCGGGACCGTTGCAATGAGCGTCCTGCTGCCGCGGAAACTGTTTAACTCTGCGCCGTTCGAGCGTGCGATGCTTGTCTTCGGCACGGCCTCCGGCGTGTTCCTCACCGGTTTGCTGCTTCTCAAGATCTGCGATCCTGACCTCAAGAGCCCGGCGATGCGTGATGGTTCGCTCGCCTATTCGATGAACACGGTTCTGGGTTTTGTACTGATCCCGTTCATCGTCGGTGCCGGCGTCCAGTCGGGACCGATCGCGATCGCGGGTGTCGGGGCGGTCGTGCTCGTTGGGGCGATTGTAGGCATGTTTATCGTTTCTCGGATGCGCGGTTCCGCATCTGCCGCTGGTCAGAAGGAGGGTGTGTAATATGAATGCTTTTGTCGAAACGGATCGCCTGATCGATGAACTAAAACCCGGATATATCGATCTTAGCGACCGTATCTGGGGAATGCCCGAGCTGCGCTATCAGGAAGAGCAATCCGCAGCCGCTCAAATCGAGATGCTCGAAGCTGCAGGGTTTAAGGTCACGCGGAACGTTGCGGGCATCCCGACGGCCTTCATGGCTGAGGCCGGCTCGGATGGACCCCTCATCGGATTTCTCGGTGAGTTTGACGCGCTCGCCGGCCTCTCTCAAGAGGCCGGCGTTGCCGAGAAGCATACCGTGGAAGGCGGTGGAAACGGTCACGGCTGCGGTCACAACCTTCTGGGGGCGGGCGCCATGCTCGCCGCCGTTGCGACCCGCGATTATCTTGTGGCAAGCGGCAATCCGGGACGCGTGCGCTACTTTGGCTGTCCTGCAGAAGAAGGTGGCTCCGGCAAAACCTTCATGGCGCGCGAAGGCGCTTTTGACGGGGTGGATGCCGCATTCTGCTGGCACCCCGCTTCCTTCAACAGTGTCATTGCGGCCAATTCTCTGGCAAACATTCAGGCCTACTTCCGGTTTTCCGGTCGCGCTTCCCATGCCGCAGCTTCGCCCGAACTCGGGCGCTCCGCTCTGGACGCACTCGAACTCATGAGCGTCGGCGTTCAGTATATGCGCGAACATATGCCGGAACGGGCCCGCGTGCACAGCGCAATCACGAACACGGGTGGCATCTCCCCCAATGTCGTCCAAGATTACGCAGAGGCGCTCTACCTGATCCGTTCCCCGCAGGTGTCCGAAGTGATGGCTTTGTTCGAACGAGTCAGGAAAGTGGCCGAAGGCGCCGCGATGATGACCGAGACGACTGTTGAGGTCGAAATCGACAAGGCCTGTTCGAACCTCCTGCGCAACTCGACTCTGGACCAGTTGATGCAAGCAGAGATGGAGCGTGTCGGCGGCATCCAATTCGGCCAAGAGGACAAAGCCTTCGCGGCGGAAATTCAGAAAACCCTATCTGCGGCCGATATTGCGGCAGTTTATGACATGTTCAATCTAGAGCAAAAGGGAGACGTGCCGCCACTCGCCGGTCAGGTTCTTTCAGTACCAACACCCGACATGGTCTTGCCCGGATCGACAGATGTCGGCGATGTTAGCTGGCAAACGCCGACGGCTCAGGTGATGACGGCCTGCCATGCGGTGGGAACACCATTCCACAGCTGGCAACTCGTCGCTCAGGGCAAGTCCGGCGCGGCGCATCAGGGGATGGTCTTCGCGGCAAAGACAATGGCGTCAAGTGCCGTAACCCTCTTTGAAAATCCCGAGCTGTTGCAGCGCGCTCGTCAGGAATTCAACGCGAAAGTCGAGAGAACGCCCTACAAGTGCCCCATTCAAAGCGACGTTGAATTGCCGTTCCGTCGGACGCGAAACGGCTAATGGCTCCCTGACGTCGGCCCGGAACCGTCTGCGCCGTCGTCAGGCCCGCAGATTATAGTGACCCGCGTCAATCTCACATTACTTTGTTTGGGATTGCCAAGTTGTTTGGGAGTGATTGAGAAAGGTTAGACCTCGGGTGCGTATTCCGACGTATTCGGCCACTGATTCCGATTTTATCCGGCCACCTGTACCGAAGTATTCGGCCACCCTTGACGCGTTGCCGTGAGGCATAGGTTTCGGGGTATCAGGTCTGAGGTGTTACGTCATCCTTTTCGGCGATGGTTTTCCGCATGGACTGGCCCTCGAGTTTGATGCGGTAAGCGTTGTGGACGATGCGGTCGAGGATGGCATCGGCGAAGGTGGGTTCCCGGGTCTTCACATGCACCGGACGGTATAGGTTGACCCGCATCATCTGCGCGATCCCACGCGCATCATTGCGGTCGGTCTTGTTCACCTGCGCCTTGAGGAAGGCCTTCGCGTGGCGTGTCTCGATACAAATCACCGGAAGCCCCGCGCGCGCCAGCCCTTCGAACAACCATTGCGACAGCGGACCGGCTTCCAACCCAATCCGTTCGAAATGGACCCCGATACCGCTCAAGGCTAGAGAGAGCTCCTCGGGGTGGCTCGCAATCTTCATTTCTGAGCAGACTTGGCCGTCGTCGTCGACAACACAAATGGCGGTTTCTTTTACTGAGACATCCAATCCGGCATAATGTTTCATGCTGCGTCTCCTTCCTTGATGCTTGTGGCTGCTTCACACAGACCACGTATTATCATCAGCTCGAGACGCAGCACCTACCGGAGACCGAGGCTGGAAGTGGGGCGCAAGCCGAATACCCCATCTGACCCTAGCCAATGCAACGCTCCACCACCTCGCTTCCCGGCCAGCAGCAGTCATACCAATAGCCGCAGCCGCCGATCACTTTTGCCGGTGGCGCTGCCCTCCGACAGGCTGACACTGCTGTCCTCAGCATCCGCGGCAGATCTGGCCAGGCGGCGGTGCCCTCGGGCAGGAAAAGCTTGATATTTACGCAGCCGCAGTCCAAGGCTCCGCCGCAGATTGACGAGCAGCGGAAAGACCAGAAACCATGACCAGCCGGATCGAGCTTTGCGACCTCGTCTTTACCGTCGAAGGCAAGACGATCCTGCGCGGCCTGTCTCTGGATCTAACCCAGCGCCGGATTGGCATTGTCGGGCGCAATGGCTCGGGCAAATCGACCCTGGCCCGCCTTATTGCCGGTCTGACCCGCCCCAGCAGCGGCCAGATCCGCGTCAACGGGCAGGATCTGGCCCGCGACCGCCGCGCCGCGCTGGATGAGGTCGGCATCCTGTTTCAGAACCCCGAACATCAGATCATCTTCCCCACTGTCGGCGAGGAATTGGCCTTTGGGCTTGAACAGCAGGGCCAAAGCAAACCCGAGGCCAAAGCCACCACCGCCGCGGTGCTGGCCCGCTTTGGGCTGAGCCATTGGCAGGAGGCCTATATCAACACGCTGTCGCAGGGGCAGAAACATCTAGTCTGCCTGATGGCGGTGGTGGCGATGAACCCGCGGCTGGTGGTGCTGGACGAACCTTTTGCCGGGCTCGACATCCCCACCAAGGCGCAGCTGAACCGGTATCTCAAGCTCTACCAGGGCAGCCTGCTGCATATCACCCACGACCCGGCAGATCTGGCGGATTACGACCATCTGATCTGGATCGATCAGGGCCAGCTGCGCCAGTCTGGCCCGCGCCACGACGTCATGGAGGCCTATCTAGCCTCGATGCATGACCAGGGAGGGGCCGATGATCTCGCTCACCTCACCGGTTAGAACCCGCGCCCACGGCTGGCCCGCCGGCACCAAGCTGGCACTGTTGGGGTTGGCGACCTTTGGCCTGTTCATGCTCAGCGATCTGCGCCTGCAGGCGCTTGCGGCGCTGGGAATGCTGGCGCTTTATGCGCTGCCGGGCCGACGTTTTTTCCTCAGCGGCATGACACGGCTGCAGGTGCTGTGGCCCTTTGTGGCGATCCTTGCGCTCTGGCATGGCGTCACCGCCACTTACGCGGAAGGTGCCCATTTCATCCTGCGGCTGCTGACCACCGTGGGACTGGCCAATCTGGTCACCATGACCACCGCCTTGTCCGAGATGATTGCAGTGTTTCGCTGGCTCACCTCGCCGCTGCGGCAGCTGGGGCTGAACACCCGCGCGATGGAACTGGCGATTGCGCTAGTCATCCGCCTGCTGCCCACATTGATCACCAACGGCCAGCGCCTGACCCAAGCTTGGCGCGCCCGCTCCCGCCGCCGCCCCGGATGGCGTGTGGTGGTGCCCTTTACCCTGCTCGCACTTGATGATGCCGACCACCTGACCGACGCCTTGCGCGCCCGTGGCGGCATTCTGGAAACCAAGGAGAAACCCTGACATGGAACGCAATGTCGTCCTGATCGCCCTGTTCACCGCCATGATTGCCGCGCTTGGCCTGCTGCCCAAGCTGACCCTGGCCAGCGGTATTCCGATCACCGCCCAAAGCATGGGCGTCATGCTCTGCGGCACCGTGCTGGGCGCCAAGCGCGGCGCGCTGTCGGTGCTTTTGTTCCTGCTGCTGGTGGCCGCAGGCCTGCCGCTGCTGACCGGCGGCCGCGGCGGTCTGGGTGTGTTCACCACCCCCTGGGCAGGCTTCTACATCGGCTTCCCGCTGGCTGCCTTTGTGGCTGGCCTGGTGATGCAGACCTGGCAACGCGGCAATATCACCGTGATCGCCGTGGCGGCGGCTTTGGTTGGCGGCATTGGCGCGATGTATCTGGCCGCGGTGCCTTATTACATGCTGATGAAACCTGCCGGTCTGGGGGAATCCCTGCTGACCGTCATGGCGCCCTTCGTGCCGGGGGATCTGATCAAGGCCGTGGTGGCCGGGCTGATCACCGGCGCGCTGTACGAGGCCCGCCCCTCCAGCGTACTGTCGCGCAGCTGATCCACAGGCCGGCGGAGGGCAGCCAGATGACCACAGTTCCAAGCAAGCGCTGCGCCTTTGCCAGCCGCGCCGAATGCGACGCGGCGCTGCCGCACATCCTCGCCGCCCCGCGCGACGCGGCCGCCATCGACAACCTGTGTTTCCGCCCTGCCTATGGTAAACGCTGCTTTCCCGATCAACTGCACCTGACCGTGGCTGGCGGCATTGCCGATGAGCGCTGGTTGAAAGCCCCCTGGCTGACCCTGCCCGACGGCAGCCCGGACCCGCGCATTCAGGTCTCGATCCTGCCGCGGCGGGTGATGGACCTGTGCTGGCGCGACCGGGTCAATACCGTGCATCCCGGCGACACCATGGTGGCGGACCTCAACATGAGTGAGGCTAACCTACCCGCCGGCACCCGCCTGCATGCGGGCAGCGCGGTGCTTGTGGTCTCGGACAAGTTTAACACCGGCTGCGCCAAATGGCGCGACCGCTATGGCGCCGACAGCCTTGCGTGGATCAACCACAAACCCAACCGCCCGCTGCGCCTGCGCGGCGTGCTCTGCCGGATCGTGCAGGACGGTGTGATCCACGCCAGCGACCAGATCCGCGTAGAGCGCTGAGCGCCGCGCCGACCGTTCCACCAGCCAGGCCGTTGATGGCAGCGAAATCCGACGATGCGCTGCTTGCCGCCGACGCGGTGTACCTCGCCAATTGGCCGGCCGGCCACCGCAATGGTTCCCAGCGGCTCGAC
>NZ_JBQKUH010000099.1:0-8780 GCF_054968485.1 Leisingera sp. G5_S3_59_S7 | reverse complement strand
GGGTTCCTAACACGGCACCTTCGCAAGCATTCGGCCCAGCCGGGAAGCAGCCGCGTCCGCTCAGCGTCCATTCCAGGCGCGGGTCAGCCCTTCCAGCGCCATTCGGGCGGGATCGGCGAGGCTGACTGGCAGCGCCTGCGCCTCCAGCGCCGCCGCATAGAGCGCCTGCAGCGGCGGTTCTGCGATCAATGCCAGGTTCTGGCCCAGCCAATACGGCCGCGCCGCGGCCAGTTCGGCACCAAGCAGCAGACCCCATATCCTGGCGTGCGCAGAGGCGGCAGGCATCTGCCCCAGAACCGACGCAGCCTGCACCGAGGCCAGCCGGGCCGCCAGCAATTCCGGCTTGGCTATTCCGTCCGCTGCCGCGTCCGCCAGCGCGGCCTTGTCCCAATCGCCTGCCGCCGCCAGTCCCGTTGCCTGTGCCGCTGCTTGCGCCAGCTGCCCGGTCAGGGCGCTCTGGAAACTGACCGCCTCGCGGGCGCTCACCTGCACCCAGTGGGTCACCGCTCCGGGCAGGCACACCACGCCGTCCCAATCCGGGTTCAGCTGCAGGAAGCCGCTGAGCTTGGCCAGTGCGCCTTGCATCACGCCGCAGGGCGCCGCCTGGCTGAAGCCGGGCAGCGCGTGAACCTCCAGCGCTTCCAGACGGATGCCGCTCAGCGGCAGTTCCGCCGGCACAGCCGGGACCGGACGCGGAGGCACCAATCCACTGCCGCCCAGCACCACTGGAAAGGTGCCGCCGCCCATGGCCTGGCGCAGTTTCGCGGCCAGCGCGGCAGGGCTCCCGTTCGGCAGCTGCAGCACCTGCGCAGGGGCCGGGGCGCCGTCCGTCACAGTCCAGGCGGTGAGCGTCAGCCCGTCCAGATTGGCAGCCAGCCAGCCGGCCGCGCTTTGGGGAGGGTTCATGATATCCTCATTTCTCTGCCATGGCGTCGCCTGCGCTTATGGCGGTGATTCCCGTTTCCGGCAAGGGCGCGGCACGCAGCAGTATAGGCCCGGATACCCGTTAGAATAGGACCCTGTCCGCCGGTATGCCCGTCATAAGCTAGAACGCCGGGCATTTGTGCAGAAGACATGCCACCCGGCACTGCGCCTGGAGCGCGGTTTCCAGTACGATGCAATAGCCGGGGCCGGGCACTGCCTGCCCCCTGGCCGGCCGCCGCTTCGGACGGCAGCTTACGACTGACCCGGCTCATCCGGAACGCGGCTTGCGCCGTAAACAGTGAAACCGGCCGAGACAGCAACAGGAGAGACCGCAGACATGCCCGCCGCACCGGCTCCGCACAATGCCATATTCGCCCAGCTCGCCGCGCGTCACTTGCTGGCCCAGGGGGTCTCGCCTGCGGCAGTTTTTGCGGGCACCGGTTTCGGCCCGGCCTTGCTGAACCAGGAAGAACCTGCCGCCCCCTTCGCTGCGATCGCCGGTTTCTTCAGCCGGGCCGCGGAGCTGACCGGCGATCCGCTGTTCGGCTTCCGCCTCGGCTGCACCAGCGATCTGCGTATGGCTGGCCTCTTGGGCTATATCGCCCGCACCTCGCCGACCGCCGGCTGCTTCCTGCGCAACATTGCACGCTACGCCGGGGTAATGAGCGATGCCTGGGAGGTGGACCCATCCCGGCTCGCCTCGCACGGGGAGTTCGCCTGGTCCTGCAAAGCGGCCTCCGGCCAGCAGGCGCATCAGTATATCGAGTTCCTGGCGGCGCTGTTCCTGACGGCCCTGCGCGAGGCGGCCGGGACGCGGATCGAGCCGCAGGAGGCGGCTTTTACCCATCAGCGCCGCCGCG
Source organism: Leisingera sp. G5_S3_59_S7 (assembly GCF_054968485.1). NCBI lineage: Bacteria > Pseudomonadati > Pseudomonadota > Alphaproteobacteria > Rhodobacterales > Roseobacteraceae > Leisingera > Leisingera sp. G5_S3_59_S7. Next base: position 6,996 of record NZ_JBQKUH010000099.1, on the reverse strand, counting down.
GAGCCGAAGAGATGTCTGCCGCTTTCGGCTGCCCGGTGCAGTTCGGTGCCGCGGCCAGCCGCATTGTGTTCAAGCCGGAAGACCTGGATCTGCCGCTGGCCAGCGCTGACCGCCTGCTGCTGCGGGTGCTGCGCGCCTACGGCGACCAGCTGCTGCACGGGCGGGGCCTGGGACGTAAAAGCACGGACCTGACGGCGCAGGTCGAAGAAGCGGTTGCCGCCCGCCTTTCCGCCGGATCGGCGTCGCTGGCAAATGTGGCCGCGGATCTTGGCATGAGCCCGCGCACCCTGTCGCGCAAGCTGGGCCGGGCGGGCACCAGCTACTTCACTATTCTTGAGGAATTGCGCAAGGCCTTGGCGATCCGCTACCTGCGGGAGAGCAGGCTGCCGTTGTCCGAGATTGCCTTTTTGCTGGGCTATTCCGGACTGAACAGCTTCAGCGAGGCTTTCCGGCGCTGGACGGGGCAAAGCCCGGGGCAGTACCGCGGCGGCTGACCAGCCCGGACCAGGCTGCACCAGCAGCGATTCTGCGCCTGATTTCCAAGGTTTGCGAACAATTCCGGAATTTCCCCGGAAATTGTTTCCGCTCACCCTGCCGATTTGAGGCTTTTTTCGGGCTTTCCCGGCGTCTTGCCACAATTTGCGCGAATTTCCTAAAATTTAGTTTAATTAGGGGTGACTGCTGAAATGCAGCGTCGCCAGGGGATTAGGCGAACAACAAAATCGGCGCGGGCGCGTGGGGGCGCGCCCCGTTTTGGAACCTGAAAATCAGTAGTGGTGTTCTGCCGCCAATGGCGCGCGGGAGGCCGGTTTGAGTTTATACACGGCCGCCTTGTCAAAAGGGGGCGGTCCAGCCGGTTTCAGGCTGGATAGCGGGGGTTTTCGATGAAAGACATGGTTCCCGGAGGGGCGGGGCTGTCTTTTGCGCAGTTTGAACAGGATACCGGGGGTGCCGCACTGCCTCCCCGGGCTCTGCAGCATCTGCGCTTGCAGCCAACCAACATGAATGCAGGCTTGACCGGGGTTGCAACGGCCGGCGGGCACATTGCCCGGCCCGGGCGCCGTGCTGGCGGCAGCGGGTACCGGATGGCGGGCAAGCGGGTCCTGGACCTGCTGCTGGTTATTCTCAGCCTGCCGCTGACGCTGCCGGTTATCGCGCTTTGTGCGGCGGCGCTGTGGCTGGAAGGCGGGCGGCCGTTTTACACGCAGCCCCGGCTGGGACGCGGCGGCCGGGTGTTCCGCATCCTGAAGCTGCGCACAATGGTGCGCGACGCCGACGCCTTGCTGCAGCACTATTTGGACTGCGATCCCGCCTTGCGCCGGGAATGGCAGGACACCCAGAAGCTCAAGAACGATCCGCGTATCACCTCGGTCGGGCGGCTGCTGCGCATGACCTCTCTGGATGAGCTGCCGCAGCTGTGGAACGTCTGCAAGGGCGACATGAGCCTGGTCGGTCCGCGCCCGATGATGCCGGAGCAGCTTTCGCTTTACGGCGATGCGCGCGCCTATTTCGCGCTGCGCCCTGGCATCACTGGGATCTGGCAGGTTTCAGTGCGTAACGAAGGCAGCTTTGCCACCCGTGTGCTGGCCGATTTCGAGTACCGGGACGGGCTGTCGCTGAGCCGTGACCTTAGGCTGCTCTGGCGCACTGCCGGCGTTGTGATGAAGGGGACGGGATATTAACCTCTGTCTGATCCTCTGCAGGCCCGCCGGACGGGCCCGGCAGTTGATCGGCCAGCCGTTGCGGAGGGCAGGATTGTGAAGCATTTTGCAATATCAGGGGCGTGTGGCGCCACCCCGGCGCACGGCCCGCTGACAGGACTGGAAGTCGATGAGGACGGCATGAGCGAGCATGGCTACAAGCGGTTCCGCCGCCGCCGCGCGACGGCGGCTGCCACGCCGCCTGCCGCCGGCGGCACCGGCACTGAAGCGGCGCCGCAGATGGCGGCGCCCGGCGCACCGCCGCAGGCGCAGCTGCCGGCCCGCCTGCCGGAGCCTTGGGACCGGATCCGTCAGGTGCCATTTGACCCGGTGGCGCAGCGGGCAGCGCGGCTGCCGCTCGTCAGCCGGTTCCGCGTCTCGCCCGCGGCCAAGTCTTTTGACCTGCTGCGCACCCGGCTGCTGCACACCTTGAAGGCGCGCGGCTGGAAGCGGGTGGCGGTAACAGCGCCCGCGGCGGGCTGCGGCACCACATTCTCGGCGGTCAATCTGGCGCTCAGCCTGGCCCGGGTGCCGGACAGCCGCACCGTTCTGATGGACCTGAACTTCCGCCGCCCCGGCATGGCCCGGGCCCTGGGGATGGAGGCGCAGGGTGATCTGGGCGCCTTCCTGTCCGGCAGCGCCCGGATGGAGGATCACTTGCTGCGCCCGCTGCCGCAGCTGGCAGTTGGTCTCAACCAAACCGCGGATCAGGATGCCGCGGAACTGCTTCACAGCAGCAGTTGCGCCGAGGCTCTGGACGGCTTGATGCTGCGCTCGGAAGCCGACACCGCGCTGTTCGACCTGCCGCCGGTGCTGGAGCATGACGACACCGCCGCTTTCCTGCCGCAGGTGGACGCGGTGCTGCTGATCTCCGATGGCAGCAGCACAACTGCCGCGCAGCTCGCGGCTTGCGAGAAGATGCTGGCAGGCCATACAGAGCTTCTGGGCGTGGTGCTGAACCGGGCCCGGAGCACAGACAGCCCGCTGAACTGACCATCCCGGCGTCATAGTTTTGCCCGGTTGCTGTGGTCAGACTCCGGGCGCGGTCCGCTGCCGGGCGGGCTGAGCCGGCAAAGCAACAGGCAGGGGCAAGAGAGCAGACAGATGGGGCCAATTTACTCGCTTGGCGATTTTTGGGACATGGTGCAGCGCAGGCTGTTCACCATCGCCTGCATCTTTGTCTTGGGCTGCCTTGCCTCCCTCTGGTTTGCCGCCAGTCAGCAGCACGAGTACGAAACTGCCGAGGTTCTGCAGATTACCCAGCCGCAGATCGCCGGCGAGCTGGCCAAATCCACGGTTGAGGGCTCCTCTGCCCGCCGGATGCAGCTGATCGAGCAGCGCCTGATGGCGCGCGGCACGGTGGTGGAAGTGATTGAGAAATTCGGCCTCTATGCGGATATGGAGGCGCTGACCCAGCTGCAGAAAGTGGCGCTGCTGCGCAAGTCGGTGCGGATCACCGGGGTTGCCGCCGCCCGCGAAGGCTTTGCTGATGACGGCACCATTTCGGTGCTGACCATCACCGCCCGGATGCCCACCGCCGAACAGGCGCAGCAGGTCGCCAGCGAATTCGGCCGCCGCACCATCGAACTCAGCGTCGCCACCCGCATCGACCAGGCGCGTGAAACCCTCAGCTTCTTTGCCGGTAAGGAAGCCGCGCTGGCCGATCAGCTTGCCGCGCTGGAGGATGAAATTGCTGCCTACCGCAACGAAAATGACGTGACCCTGCCGGGCACCATCGAATTCCGCCGGGCGGAGATCGCGGCTCTGAACGAGGGCCTCCTGGAGATCGCCCGCGAACGCATCGAAATCCGCCGCGCCGCAGATCAGGCCCAGGCCACTGAACGCCCCGCCACCGCCCGCCGGATGCAGGAAGAAGCGGAGCAGCAACTGGCGACGCTGGACGCGCAGGAGCAGTTGCTGACCCGCCGCAGGGCCGGGCTCGAGGCGTCCTTGCAGACCACCCCGGAAGTTGAACGCCGGCTGGGCGCCTATGACCGGCGGCTGGAGCAATTGCAGGCAGAGCTTGCGCAGATGACCGCCCGCCGAAATGAGGCGGAGGTCGGCTTCCGTCTGGAAACCGGCCGCCAGGCCGAGCGTCTGACGGTGCTGGAGCCGGCGCCGCTGCCGGATTACCCGGTGACCGGCGCCCGCAAGACCAAGGCGCTGATGGGGGCCGCGGCCAGCCTGCTGGCTGCGCTGCTGGCCGCCTTCCTGCAGGAGCTGCGCCAGCCGGCGCTGCGCACCGCCGCACAGATGGAGCGGGAAACCGGCCTGGTGCCCGTGGTCTCCATCCCGGTTATGGACACCCGCCCGCCGCGCCGCGGCCTGCTGGACCTGCTCAGGCGCAGGAGCTAGGCATCAGGCACTTCCGCCCGGCCGATAGCCGGGCTGAACCGGGGAGGGCGCTCTCGCACCCACCCAGGGCCGGGCGCAGCCCTCATCGGTTCATTCGAAAATTGCGGATACTGGCTCTTGATCAGGGGGCACTCAACGCCGCAGCCATGGCCGTGACCTCTTCCCAGTGCCAGCTCAGCGCCGCTCCGCCTGCCGCGACCGTTAGCAGCGCAAACCCCGCATCATGCAGCGGGTCCCAGACGTGGTGCCGCCGCGCCAGCCGCACCAGCACAGGATAGGCTGCCAGCATCGCCAGCCCCAGCGCCGCAATGCCGCCCGCCAGCCCGAACCACACCACGCCGCCCAGAAACATGACTGTCTGCAGGCAGGCCCGCGCGGCTGAAAACACAAAGAACCCGCGGCTGTCACCCGCTGCCAGCGCAGCCTGGTCATAAGTCATGGTGATCACTGCCGGCGCCAGCGCCAGGGCAATCAAAACAATCATCGGCCCGGCCTGCACATAGCGGTCATCATACAGCAGCTGCACCAGCCACGGCCCGGCCCAGGCCATCCCCAGCAGCATCGCCAGGATCCCAGCCGTCAGACCGCCGCGCAGCTGCCGCTGCCGCCGCAGGTTTTCCGGTGCCTCCCGCGCAGGCTTGTCGCGATAGACCGGAATCATCAGCCGCTGGTTCACGGCATGGCCCAGCAGCATCGGAAAGCTCGCCAGGAAATAGCCGATGTTGTAGATCCCCAGCACCTCAAGCGGCACGAATTTCCCCAGGATGGCCCGGTCCCCTTGAGAGGTCAGGAACCAAAAGGCGGTGGACAGGAAAATCCACTTGCCGAAATGGATCAGCTCTTGGGCGGCGGCTTTCTCCCAGCGGTACCGGTTGGCCGCCCCCGGCAGACCGTAGTGGCACAGGGTCAGCTTGGCCGCCGCCTGGATCACCCCGCCCAGCACCAGCGCTATGACCGACTGCGTCGCCAGCGCCAGCGCAATCATCGCCGCCAGCCCGATCACCTGGCCGCCAAGGTCCAGCACGGTGACGCGCCCCGCCAGCAGATGCCGGTGCGCAGTCTCGATCCGCGTCGGGTTAAAGCCGGCAATCGCCAGCCCGGCGCCTGCAATCGGCAGATACACCAGCAGCTCCGGGGCGTCATAAAACGCGGCAGCGGGCCAGGCCAGAAGCGCTGTCAGCGCCCACAGGCCAAAGCCGCGGATCACCTGGATGGTCCAGGCAGTATTCAGAAACGCCGGATCGTCCCCCCGCTTGTTCTGGGCAATCGACGGCCCGATGCCAACATCCGAGAACAGCGACAGCCCCACCGTCACAACGGTGACCAGCGCCATCAGGCCAAAGGCTTCGGGGAACAGAATACGGGTCAGGATCAGGTTGGACGCCAGCCGCAGCGCCTGGCTGCCGCCATAACCGATCACCAGCCAGGAGGCCGAACGCAGCACCCGCGCCGCCATCCCCTGGCCTGCAAAATGCGATGCAACCCGCTGCATGCTGTTCCTGTCCCAAACGTCCGCCACCGCAGGCTAAGGAGGCGGGGCAGGGGCGTCAATCTCGGCGCGCCTGCGGTGGCGCAGACAGCCCCGTCAGCCCGGAATTGCAAGACAATACTGCCACCTGTGCCGCATTCTCCACGCCCGGGCGACAAGCGCCACGGGGTGCTGGGCAAGCCGGTAAACCGCCGCTAACCTGCCGCAGACACTTGCCTTTCGCACGGATTTTTCAGCGTTGAAGATCGCCTATGTCCTGAACACCTATCCGCAGCCATCGCACAGCTTCATCCGCCGCGAGCTGCAGGCGCTGGAGCGTCATGGCGTGGATACCCTGCGCCTGGCAATGCGCCCTTCCGGCGCGGCGCTTGCCGATCCCGGTGACCAAGCCGAGGCGGCCCGCACCGAGTATGTGCTGCAGGCCGGGCCCGGGCGCTTGCTGGCGGCTCTGGCGCGGGAGGCGGCGGCACCGGCCCGCTTCGGGCAGGCGCTGAGCCTGGCGCTGAAGCTGTCGCGGGCCTCGGACAAGGGCGTCCTGCTGCACCTGATCTACCTGGCGGAGGCCGCCTTTGTGAAACAGCGCTGCGCGGCAGAAGGGGTGCAGCACATGCACGCGCATTTCGGCACCAACTCTGCCGCTGTTGCGATGCTGGCACATGTGCTGGGCGGCCCCGGCTACAGCTTCACAGTGCACGGGCCGGAGGAGTTCGACGCACCGCACGCCCTGTCGCTGGGTGAGAAAATCAACCGGGCCAGTTTCACCGTTGCCGTCAGCAGCTTCGGCAAAAGCCAGCTGAGCCGCTGGGCTGCTTTCGGCAAATGGGACAGCCTGAAGGTGGTGCACTGCGGCATTGAGCCGGACTGCTTCGCCAGCCCCGCGCCGCTGCCCAAGGGGCCGCTGCGGCTGGCCGCGATCGGACGGTTTGTCGAGCAGAAGGGCCAGATGGTGCTGGTCCGCGCCATGGCACAGCTGGTTAAGGAAATCCCGGACCTTCATCTGGCGCTGATCGGCGACGGGGAGAAGCGCGCGGATCTGGAAGCGGAGATCGCAAGGCACGGGCTGGGCGGTCACATCACCCTGACCGGCTGGCTGGCGGAGGAGGGTGTGCGGGCGGAGCTGGCCCGTGCCCATGCGCTGGTGATGCCCTCCTTTGCCGAGGGTTTGCCGATGGTGGTGATGGAGGCGATGGCGGCTGCACGCCCGGTCATCGCAACCTATATTGCCGGTACGCCTGAGCTAGTGGTGCCAGGGCAGACCGGCTGGCTGGTGCCGGCCGGGGATGAGGCCGCGCTCGCCGGGGCGGTTCTGGAGCTGGCGCAAACACCGCCGGACAAGCTTGCCGCCATGGGGCTGGCCGGCCGCGTCCGGGTGCTAGGGCGCCACGACAGCGCCACCGAGGCAGCCAAGCTGGCAGAGCATATCCGCCAAACCAACGCCGGGTAACAGCCGCG
>NZ_JBQKUH010000098.1:0-8929 GCF_054968485.1 Leisingera sp. G5_S3_59_S7 | reverse complement strand
ACCGCATACAGCAGCAGCATCGTCGCGCCCGCGAGGCTGATCAGAAATGTCAGTATCGCCATCCGTTACCCCGTGATCAGTGCCAGCATGCTGCGGTGCAGCTCTGGTGTGGCCGCCGAGATCACCCGGCCGTCAGACTCCAGTCCCAGCGGCGCACCGTCCCAATCGGTGATGACCCCGCCGGCGGCGCTGACCACTGCCGAAACCGGCAGGTAATCATAGGGCTGCAGGCCGAAATCAATCACCGCATCCACATGGCCTGCCGCCAGCAAGGCGTGCGGGTAGCAGTCATAGGCAAAGCGGCGGGTCTGGCCGGACCGCATCAGCCGCGAGAACAGCTGCGGGTGGCCGCTGTAAATCTTGTCGCCCTCGTTGACGTAGAGGACCGCCCGGTCCAGCCGGGTCTGGCCCGACACCCGGATCTGCGCCCCGTTCAGCCAGGCCCCCTGTCCCGGCAGGCCCAGAAAGGTCTCAGCCAGCGCGGGCATCCCGATCACCCCGAGTTGCGGCACGCCCGCTTGCAGATACCCGAGCAGAAAGCCGAACAGCGGATGTCCGGACAGAAAGGAGCGGGTGCCGTCGATCGGGTCGATGATCCACACATCCTCGCGGTCCCCGCCATCGAACCCATGCTCTTCGCCAAGAATTCCGTGATCGGGGAAGTGCTGCTGCAAATAGGCGCGCACCTGCGCCTCGATGGCCCTGTCGGCCTGAGTGACCGGGCTTTCATCCTCCTTGAACTCAACACCCAGCCGGCCGCGGAAAAAACTGCGGGCGGTTTCGGAGGCCATTTCAGCGATCCGCAGGGCGTGATCGGCGTGATCCTGTGTCATCGGCATTGGTTCAGGCGCCCTCCCTGTGTGTTCTGCCCCGACAGCCGCGCGGCGGAGGGCTGGCCTGTCTGCTGCGGCACTGGCACCGGGGGCGGCGCCGGTCCCCGGGTTGTTTCTGTGCCGGACCGCGGCAGCCACTAAACGGGCGCCGCAGATCCACGCTTGCCGGATAGGTTTCGCGAAACTGTGGGCTTGGTCAACAAAAAAGTTGGGAAATGACCGAATATAGGGCAATGGTTCCGCTAACTCGCACAGGTTTTCACCCGGCGGCGTGAACCTCTGACCGGTTCGAGGGGGTAAAAACCGCAAACGGGCCTACCCCGCCGCCAGATGCCGGGTGGCCATGGAAAACAGTTCAGCTTGCGAGGAGATCCCCAGCTTGGAATAGGCATGGTGCCGGTGCACTTTCACCGTGCCCTCGGCAATGCCCAGATATGCCGCGGCTGATGGTGTCGAGTGCCCTTGCAGGATCAGCTGCACCACCTCCCGCTCGCGCGGGCTGAGCACGCCGGCGCCAAAGGTGAGCATCCGGTCCTCCCAGCCTTGCTGCTGGACCCCTTGCGCCGCGGTTTCCGCCTGCCCCCACTGCCGCCGGACCGAGGCGGAGATCACCTCGAACACAGCGTTCAGCCGATCCGTGTCCGCAGCCTCGAACCGCTGCTGGCGGGCAAAGCGGGCCAGCGAGACGATGAACCAGCGCTCTGCCCCGTCTTGCACCAGCACGCCGATTTCGTCGCTGATGTTTATCTTGCGATAGAAGGCGCGGTAGTATTCCGAGCGGTAAAAGGCCTCTGGCGCCAAGTCCATCAGCCGGTAGGCGCCGGGTGCGCAGCCATTGCGGCAGGCTTGATACAGCGGGTCCAGCAGGTAGGGGCCGCTGGCGTAGAACTCCACCGTGATCGCCGCCTGCAGCTCATCCAGATCCTGATACAGCGAGACCGGCGGCAGCGCGCCGTCATACCGCGAGACGATCATCGAATCGAAGCTGCAGCATTGGCCAAGGATCTGCCGCAGCGCACCGGGGAAACGCTCGGTAGCAACCGTACCGGCCAGGGCCGCCATGGCTTCGGCCCAAAGGGCAGGCAGCGGAGAGAATGCGGTTCCTGTGCTCATCTATACCGAAAGTTATATATCCATTGCTCAGTTTACCGGCATAAGCACGGATTTCAAACTGGGGCCAAGCGTTTTCCAACCCTACGGAGCCCCAGATGACCGATACTTCCAGTGTGAATCCCGTGCAGGGCGACCTGGCCTTTACCCGCGAGAGCGACCGCGGGGTCATTGCCGAGGCCAGCTATGCCGGCGCGCTCAGCTTTATGCGCCGCCGCTATACCCGCGACCTGAGCGGTGCGGATGTGGCGGTGATGGGCGTGCCGTTCGACCTGTCGGTCTCCAGCCGCTCCGGCACCCGGCTGGGCCCGCGCGCAGTGCGCTCAGGGTCCAGCCATATCGCCTGGTCGGCGCCATGGCCCTGGCAAGCCGACCCTTATGAAGCGCTGCGGGTGGTCGACTACGGCGATTGCGAGTTCGATTACGGCTACCCGCACAAGGTGCCAGGGCAGATCGCCCAGGCGGCGCGGGATGTGCTGGCAACGGACACCGCGCTGTTGTCCATCGGCGGCGACCACTTCATCACCTATCCGCTGCTGAAGGCGCATGCGGAAAAGCACGGCCCCCTCAGCCTGATCCAGTTCGACGCCCATTCCGACACCTGGGCGGACGAGGAAGGCCGCATCGACCACGGCACCATGCTGTGGCACGCGATCCGCGAGGGGCTGGTGGATCCGGCCCGCTCAGTCCAGGTCGGCATCCGCACTCACAACCCCGATCCGATGGGCATGAACATTATCGACGCTATCGAGGTGCAGAAGACAGGGCCGGAGGCGGTGGCAGAGAAGATCCGTTCCATCGTCGGCGATCAAAAAACCTATGTCACTTTTGACATCGACGCGCTGGAGCCCGCCTCCGCCCCCGGCACCGGCACCCCGGTGATCGGCGGCCTCAGCCCCTACCAGGCGCAGGAGATCATCCGCGGGCTGACCGGCACCGATGTGGTTGGCATGGACGTGGTCGAGGTCGCCCCGGCCTACGACATTTCCGAAATCACCGCCATCGCGGCGGCCACCATCGCCAACGATCTGCTCTGCCTTTACGCCGCCGGGGCCTCCGGCCAGCGCTGAGGCCGCGCACTACAGGGAGGAAAGAATGATCAAAACCAATATCATGACTGCAACCTTGCTGGCCGCCGCCTTGGCGGCGCCAGCCTCTGCCAGCGATCTGGCGATCTACAACTGGGCGGATTACTTCGGCGAAACCACCGTCTCCGGCTACGAGATTGCGACCGGCACTAGGGTCACGCTGGACTATTTCGACAGCAATGAGGTGCTGGAGACCAAGTTGCTGGCAAGCGGCTCTGGCTATGATGTGGTCTTCCCGGCGGCCTCCAACGCCGAACGCCAGCTGCAGGCCGGGGCGCTGCATCCGATCGACACGTCGCGGCTGGAAAACTATGGCAACCTGCGCCCGGAAATCCTGGCCTCGCTCGACAAGGTACCGGGCGGGCGGAAGCTGGGCGTTCCCTATACCTGGGGCACCATCGGTATCGCCTATAACCCGGCGCTGGTGTCGCAGCGGCTGGGGGATTTGCCCGTCGACAGCTGGGAATTGCTGTTCAATCCGCAGTACGCCGCCAAGCTGAAGGACTGCGGCATCGGGATGCTGGACTCGCCGGTCGAAATGCTGTCGGTCACCCTGAACTACCTCGGCGCAGACCCCTATTCGCAGGACAAGGCGGACATCACCCAGGCGCAGGACCTGCTGGCGGGGGCAGCTCAGAGCATCCGCTATTTCAGCAATCAGAAGCCGTCCACCGATCTGCCGGCCGGCAACCTCTGCCTGGCGGTGATGTATTCCGGCGACGCGGGCATCGCCCAGGCGCGAGCGGCGAAGGCCGGAAGGGGTGTCGAGGTTTTCTATTCCATTCCCAAGGAAGGCACCCTGATGTGGATCGACCTGATGGCGATTCCGGAAGATGCCGCCAACAAGGAAGAGGCTTATGAGTTCATCGACTACATGCTGCGGCCCGAGGTGATTGCCGAGGTCTCCAACACTGTTTTCTTTGCCAATGCAAATGCGGCAGCGGACAAGCATGTTTTGCCAGAGATCCTGTCCGATCCAGGCATCTACCCGGACGCGGCAACCCTTGCCCGCCTGTTCCCGGACAAAAGCCTGGGCGCCAAGGCGCTGCGCCAGCGCACCCGCGCCTGGACCAAGGTGAAGTCGGGGATCTGAAACACAGGGGCCGGCGGCGGGTCCCTGCGCCCCCTGCGGGTGCTATTTCGCGACGATGGCACCTTGCAGCGAAAAGTGTGCGGGGAACATCGCTGCCAGAAAACGGAAGATGATCCGCGCCGCCTCCTCCCTGTCGAACCGGTCGGGATGCAGCAGAAAGTCGGTCCACATCCCTTCCAGCAGCGCCAGCGTGCCATGGGTTGCATCCCGCGCTGCCGCCGGAGCGTCCGGGGTGGCGGCCTCCCGCACGATCCGGGAAAAGGCGTTGTGGACCATGCCCCGCAGCCGCCCGTCGCGGGTGTCCGAATGCTCGGCGATGGCCTTGCGGTTCCTGGACTCGCCGCGGAAGGCGTACCAGATGCTGACATTGCGCCGGTTCAGCACGCGCTCGCTGAGGTCGCCGCGCACGATCATCTCAATCCGTTCCTGCGGGCTGTCGCCTGCGGTTTGAAGCAGCGCCTCCAGCCCGTCGTAATATTCCTCCGACGAGTGGTGCGCCGCCGCCTGAACCAGGTTGTCCTTGCCGCCGAAATGCAGGTGGATCATGCCGCGCGACAGACCGGCGCGCTGGATGATCTCGCTGACAGAGGTTTCCGAGATCCCCTTTTCCGCCACCGAATCCAGCACAGCCTCAATCAGCGCATGGCGGTTCTGTTCGCGGTTCTGTTCCCTTTTTCCGGTCATCCGGCCCCAATTGTCCAAGCACTTGCGCAGAATAACCCCGCTGTTACGCGGGTCTGCCTGCTGCTGCAAGCTGTGGTGATTTGCCCATCTAGCCATATTGCGGAAAATTCTCCAAGCAAAATGGACGCTTGTACATTTTTAAAGAAACCTGTTGACAGAACGCCCCGCCGGGCCGCAGATTTTGATGGACGATTGTCCATTTAAGGTGACAGCGCCACGCCCGCAGATCAAGCAAGCAACGGAGTCTCATGGCCGGATTTCTCAGAACCGAGGCTGGCAAAGGCCTGGCGCTCAGCGCTCCGGCATCGCTTTATGTCGGGCTCCTGGTCGCGGCGCCGCTTGGGATCCTGGTGGCCTACAGCTTCTGGACCCAGACCTATGTCGAGATCGACAGGACGCTGACCTGGGCCAACTACCTGGAGGCTGCCACCGACCCTCTGGTGCGCCATCTGATGCTGCGGTCCATCCTGATCGCCGGGGCGGTCACCGCGGCCACCGTGGCGCTGGCCTACCCGATTGCCTATTTCATCGCCTTCCGCACCCGCAAGAAAACCTTGTGGCTCTTGCTGATCACCATCCCGTTCTGGTCCAGCTACCTGCTGCGGGTGTTCAGCTGGAAGCTGATCCTGGGGTTTAACGGGGTGATGAATTCGGCGCTGATCTCAGTGGGGCTGATCAAAGAGCCGCTGACCTTCCTTCTGTATAACGAGTTCGCCGTGGTGCTGACCCTGGCACACGCCTGGGCGCCATTTGCGATCCTGCCGATCTATGTCTCGCTGCAGAAAATCGACCGCTCGCTGCTGGAAGCGGCGACCGATCTCGGCTGCTCCAAGCTGGAGCGGTTCATCCGTGTCACCCTGCCCCTCACGGTGCCGGGCATTATCGCGGCCAGCCTGATCATATTCATCCCAACCGTGGGCGACTATGTAACCCCGTCACTGGTCGGGGGCTCGCAAGGCAAAATGGTGGCGAACCTCATCCAGGTGCAGTTCGGCCCGGCCAACAACTGGCCGCTGGGGGCAACCCTGTCGCTGGTCGCCATGGCTTCGGTCGGCTTTGTTGCGGTTCTGTTCGTCATCCTGGCCACCGCTTTGGGGAGGAGGATCCGTTGAGCACTCCGGTGAGCGATCCGCTGAACAAACCCCTCACCGCGCCGTTGAGCAAACCGCTGCGCAAACCAGTCCGCTTTCCCTGGCTCCTGGCCTATGCCATTGGCTACCTGATCTTCCTGTATCTGCCGGTGCTGCTGCTGCCGCTGTTTTCTTTCAATGACGGCACCATCGTCGCCTTTCCGATGAAGGGCTTTACCCTCAAATGGTACGCCCAGCTGGGCGCGCAGGACACGCTGCTGCAAGCGATGGCCAACTCGCTGATCGTCGGCGCGGTGACCGCGCTGGTGGCCACCTCGCTGGGGCTGTTCGCCGCCCGCGCCTATGTGCGGTACCGGTTCAAGGGGCGCGAAGTGTCGGAGGGGCTGGTGATGCTGCCCTTGGTCATTCCCGGCATCATTGTGGCGTCTTCAATGCTGGTTTTGTTCATCTCTCTGGGGTTGAAGCCGTCGCTCACAACGGTGATCCTGGGTCATGTGTTTGTCGCCCTGCCCTTTGCGGTCTCGATCATGAAATCCGCCTTTGACGACTTCGACCAATCGCTGGAGGAAGCCGCTTTTGACCTTGGTGAAACCGTCATCGGCACCTTCCGCCGGGTGACCCTGCCGATTGTGGCGCCGGGGATCGTTGCCAGCCTGCTGGTCACATTCACCGTGTCCTTCGACGAATTCGTTCTGGCCTTCTTCCTGTCCGGCAACCAGCCCACCCTGCCGGTCTATATCTGGAGCCAGATCCGTTTCCCGGCCAAGCTGCCGAACACACTGGCGCTTGGCTCGCTCCTGTTGCTCGCCTCGGTGCTCCTGCTGCTGACCGCCGAATACTTCCGCCGCCGTTCCACCAAATCCGCCTGAGGAAGGACCCGCAGATGACAAGTCAGAACATCATCGAAATCTCCGGGGTGGAAAAACGCTTTGGCACCTTTGTGGCGGTGCGCGACCTGAACCTGGAGCTGAAAGAAGGCGAGTTCTTCTCCCTTCTCGGCCCGTCCGGCTGCGGCAAGACAACAGCTCTGCGGATGATTGCGGGTTTTCAGGACCATGACGCGGGCACCATCCGCATCGCGGGTCAGGAAATGGCGCATATTCCGGCCAACAAGCGCCCCACCAACATGGTGTTCCAGTCCTATGCGATCTTCCCGCACCTGAACGTCGGCGACAACGTGGCCTTTGGCCTGCGCAAGCTGAACCTGGGCAAGGCTGAGGTAAAGGAGCGTGTTGCCGAAGCGCTGGAGATGGTCGAGCTGGGCGGGCTGCAATCGCGCAAAGCGGATGAGCTGTCGGGCGGCCAGCGCCAGCGGGTGGCCCTGGCCCGCGCGCTGGTGATGCGGCCCAAGGTGCTCTTGCTGGATGAGCCTTTGTCAGCTCTGGACAAAAACCTGCGCGAGGCGATGCAGCTGGAAATGCGCCGGCTGCAGCAGAAGCTGGGCATAACTTTCGTGATGGTCACCCACGACCAGTATGAGGCGATGACCATGTCCGACCGCATCGGCGTGATGTTCGCCGGCAAGCTGGAGCAGGTCGACCGCCCCGAAGTGCTGTACTCCCGCCCCTGCAACCGCCGGGTCGCGTCCTTCATCGGCGGCATGAATTTCCTGGATGCGCGGCTGACCGCGGACAATGGCCAGTCAGTGAATGTCGACCTGCAGGGTTTTGGCCCGCTTACGATCGAGGTGAACCCCAACGCACTGGCCCGCAGCCCCGACCTGCTGGCGGGCATCCGCCCCGAACAGCTGGAAATCAGCGCCACTCAGCCGCCGGGCTATGACGCCTGCCTGCAAGGCAGCGTCAGCGACATCGCCTTCTACGGCGAGAGCGTCCACTACTACGTGCGCGCCGACGGGGTGGAGGAGCCGATCTCCGTGGCCGTTCCCAACTACTTCCACACGGTGGATCACAAGCGCGGCGACCGTGTCTGGCTGGGGGTGCAGAACGCCTCGGTCATCGACCTCGGCGCGCGGGAAGCATGAGAATAAAGGGAGGAAAACAATGAAACATTTTGCTTTGGGACTGACGGGGGCGCTGGCCGCCGCCACAGCCTTGACCGTCCCGACCGGCATCGCCCAGGCTGAGGCCGGCAGCCTGTCGGTCTTCGACTGGTCCGGCTACGAGGACCAGGGGTTTTACGGCGGCTACGTCGAGAAATACGGCGGTGCGCCCAGCTACACTTACTTCGGCAGTGTCGAGGAGGCCTTTACCAAGCTGCAATCGGGCTTTGCCGCCGATCTCGCCCATCCTTGCACCGATGCGTTGCGCAAATGGGTGGCCGCGGATCTGATCAAGCCGATCGACACCTCCAGGATCGACAACTGGGACAAGCTTTTGCCGCAGATCAAGGATGTCGACGGCGTCACCATCGACGGCCAGACCTACATGGTTCCGTTTGAGTGGGGCAACACCGGGCTGATCTACCGCACCGACCAGATCGCCGAAGAGGACGTCTCGCTGCAATTGCTGGCCGACCCCGCCTATCAGGGCAAGATCGCCATCCCCGACGCTGCCTCCTCGGCCTATGCGATGGCAGCGCTGGCCACCGGTGCCTCCAGCTATACCGATATGTCGGACGAAGAATTCCAGAAGGCGTCGGATTTCCTGCGCCGGATTCATCCCAACGTGCGGTTTTACTGGTCCGACGCGGGCCAGCTGGACCAGGCGATTGCCAGCGGTGAGGTGCTGCTGGGCTGGGGCTGGAACCAGTCGGAGCTGAACCTGATCTGGAACGAAACGCCGGCCAAGATGATGCGCGACGTGGACAAAGGCATTGCCACCTGGGTCTGCGGCTATGTGCATCTGAACTCCTCGACCCAGAGTGACGAGCAGGTCTATGACATGCTGAACGCGCTGAGCGCCGAGGACAGCGGCAAATACATCATCGAGAACTGGGGCTATGCCCATTCCAACGCCGAGGCCTTCAAATCCGCAGATCAGGAACTGATCAAGACCTATGGCTTTGCCGATGTGGACAGCTTCTTTGAAAACAGCCTGTTCTTCGACGCGGTCACGCCTGAGCTTGAAG
>NZ_JBQKUH010000097.1:0-9666 GCF_054968485.1 Leisingera sp. G5_S3_59_S7 | reverse complement strand
GATAGGCGCCATAGGCGTTCTTGGCATATTTCCCGGCCTGCGCCTGCAGCCCGGCGGCGGTGATCCAGCCCCGGCCATAGGCGACCTCCTCCGGGCAGCCGGCCTGCAGCCCCTGGCGCTCCTGCAGGGTGCGCACGAAATTGCCCGCATCCAGGAGCGAGCCATGGGTGCCGGTATCAAGCCAGGCGTAACCGCGGCCCATGGTCTCCACCCGCAAGGCGCCTTCGTTCAGGTAGCTTTGCAGCAGGTCGGTGATCTCCAGCTCGCCGCGGGGTGAGGGCTGCACCCGGCGCGCCCGCTCAGGCGCCGATCCATCCAGAAAATACAGCCCCGTCACCGCATAGTTCGAGGGCGGAACGGGGGGCTTTTCGATGATGCCCTGCGCGGTGCCATCCGCGCCGAAGGCGACCACGCCATAGCGCTCCGGATCGGCCACGTGATAGCCGAAGACGGTGCCGCCCTCCGCCTGCCGGTCCGCCGCCGCCAGAAGCTCCGGCAGCCCGTGGCCAAAGAAGATGTTGTCGCCCAGCACCAGCGCCGAGGGCGCCCCCGCCAGAAAGTCCTCGGCCAGGATAAACGCCTGCGCCAGCCCGTCGGGCGAAGGCTGCACCACGTAAGTCAGCTCCACCCCCCACTGGCTGCCATCGCCCAGGAGGCGGATGAACTGGTCCTGGTCCTGCGGCGTGGTGATCACGCAGATCTCGCGGATGCCCGCCAGCATCAGGACGGACAGCGGGTAGTAGATCATCGGCTTGTCATACAAGGGCAGCAGCTGTTTCGACACGGCCATGGTGATCGGATAGAGCCGTGTGCCGGAGCCGCCGGCCAGGATAATGCCCTTGCGGCCGGATGCAGTCCTCATGCCGGGTTCGCCCTCTGTCATGCCACTTCTCCCAAATCCTTCAGAATATCATCCAGCCCCAGCCGCCAGTCCGGCTGCGGGATGCCAAAAACAGTCTCTAACGCGGCGCAATCAAGCCTGGAGTTCAGCGGCCGCGCTGCCGGCGCGGGGTACTCCGCGGTGGGGATGTCCTCCACCGCACAGTCCACGCCCGCGCGGGCAAAGATCTCGCGCGCAAAGCCCGCCCAGCTGGTCTGGGGCGCACCGGCAAAATGATAGGTGCCGGATTTGCCCGGATCTTCGATCAGCTGCCGCGCGATCTCCAGGCAGGCCGCCGCAATGTCCCGCGCCGGGGTCGGCGCGCCAATCTGATCGGCAACGATGGTCAGCCGCTCCCGGTCCTTGCCCAGCCGCAGCATGGTCTTGACGAAGTTGTTCCCATGGCACGACGCCACCCAGGAGGTGCGCAGGACCGCGTGAGTTCCGCCCGCCGCGCGCACCGCGTCCTCGCCTGCCAGCTTGGAGCGGCCATAGGCGTTCACCGGCGCCGTGGCATCGCCGGGCTGCCAGGGCGCCTCGCCGCTGCCGTCAAAGACGTAATCGGTGGAGAGGGTGACAAAGGGAATGGCCGCCTCAGCGCAGGCTGCCGCCATCGCGCCGGGCGCGGCGCCGTTGATCACGGTGGCCAGCGCCTCCTCGCTCTCCGCCTTGTCGACGGCCGTGTAGGCGGCGGCATTGATCACGGCCTGCGGCTGCGCCTGGCGGATGGCGGCGGCGCAGGCCGCCGGATGGCTCAGATCCGCCTGATCGCGGCCCAGGCAGGTGACCCCGTCATAAGCTGCCAGTTCACGGGCCAGCTGGCCGGTTTCGCCGAAGACGAGGATCATATGCGCTCTCCAAGATGTTCCGCCCGGCGGCACCGCCGGGCAGCGCCCGACCCTCCCCACGGGAGGGCGCTTCGCACCCGCCCAGGCTCGGGCGCTGCCCTTTGTGGCCTATCTGCCGTCACTTTCCAGTGCCCAGCCGCTGGCCGACACCGTCGCGGTCCTGCAGAGCGCGCCACCAGCTCTCGTTGTCCAGATACCATTGCACCGTCTTCTCCAGACCTTCCTCAACCGTCACGCTGGGACGCCAGCCCAGCTCCTGCCGGATGCGGCTGGGGTCGATCGCATAGCGCGCGTCATGGCCCGGGCGGTCGGCCACAAAGGTGATCTGGTCCGTGTAAGACCGCCCGTCCGCGCGCGGACGCTTTTCATCCAGAATGGCGCAGAGCGTCTGCACCAGCTCCAGGTTCGACCGCTCATTCTCGCCGCCGATATTGTAGGACCGCCCCAGTTCCCCCTTTTGCACCACCAAGAGCAGCGCATCGGCATGATCCTCCACATAGAGCCAGTCGCGCACGTTGGAGCCGTCGCCGTAGATCGGCAGCACCTTGCCCGCCAGCGCATTCAGGATCACCACCGGGATCAGTTTTTCCGGGAAATGATAGGGCCCGTAGTTGTTGGAGCAATTGGTCAGCACCACCGGCAGGCCGTAGGTCTCGTGCCAGGCCCGGACCAGGTGGTCGCTGGCGGCCTTGGAGGCGGAATAGGGCGAGCGCGGATCATACGCCGTCTCCTCAGTGAACATCACCGCCGGGTCCGCAGGCAGGCTGCCATAGACCTCGTCCGTTGAGATATGGTGGAAGCGGAACCCCTCCGGCTTGCCCGCCTGGGTCCAGTATTTCCGGGCCGCTTCCAGCATATTGAAGGTGCCGGTGATATTGGTCTCGATGAAATCGCCCGGCCCGTCGATGGAGCGGTCGACGTGGCTTTCGGCGGCCAGATGCATCACCGCATCGGGACGGTGGCGGGCAAAAACAGTGTCTAATGCGGCCCGGTCACGGATATCGGCCCGCTCAAAGGCATAGGCCGGGCTCTCTGCCACGCTGGCCACATTGTCCAGGCAGGCGGCATAGGTCAGCGCATCCAGGTTCACCACCTGATGACCGCGGGCGACGGCCAGCCGCACCACCGCAGAGCCGATGAAGCCCGCCCCGCCCGTAACCAGTAGCTTCATGCCTTATCCCTCCCAGGTGAACGGGCTGTCGAAATCCGCCAGGGCCGGCGCCGCGGCGTCCTTGCCGCTCAAGAGCGGCGTGCCCTCAAAACCCCAGTTGATGCCGCAGCTGTCCCAGGCCACCGCGCCGTCGCAGTCGGGCGCATAATAATCGGTGCATTTATAGATCACCTCGGTCTCCGCCACCCGGGTGAGGAAGCCGTGCAGGAAGCCCTTGGGCACCAGGAGCTGCTTGCCGTTCTCCGCCGTCAGCTCAATCCCGAACCATTTCCCATAGGCGGGCGAGCCCTTGCGGATATCCACCGCCACATCAAACAGCGCGCCGCGGCCGCAGCGCACCAGCTTGTCCTGGGCGTGCGGCGGCGCCTGGAAATGCAGGCCGCGCAGGGTGCCCGCCTGCACCGACAGCGAATGGTTGTCCTGGACAAACTCCAGATCGATCCCCTGCTCCTGCAGCCGCCGCTTGTTCCAGCTTTCGCTGAAAAAGCCGCGCGCATCGCCAAAGCGGGCGGGCGTCAGCACTTTCAGCCCCGGCAGCCCGGTTTCCTCTATCTGCATCGCTTCTGCCCCGCTCTCTGGCCCGGTTCCGGCCCGGTCTCTGCCCGATCCCTGTCCGGCCCCCTGATTGCCTCCGTTTGATTATATCTAGCCGCTAGCAGGGCATAGCGCCAGCATCAGGCGCCGGCAGGGCTGCAACAGGCGCCGCCCGCGCCTGCAGCCTGCGCTTGCATCCCGGCCCGCAGCCCGGCAAGCATAAGCCCATGAAGATTTTGTTTGTGCATCAGAACATGCCCGGCCAGTACCGCGAACTGGCGCCCTGGCTGGCGGCGCAAGGCGGTCATGAGATCGTGTTCCTGACCCAGCGGCGGGACGTGCAGCTGCCGGGGATCAGGACGGTCACCTACAAACCCTTCCGCACCCCGGACAAGGATGCCTTCGGTCTCTCCCGGGACTGGGAGGCGGCGTCCGGCGCGGGCCTCGGCGCGGCGCTGGCAGCGCGGCAGCTGCGGGACGCGGGCTTCACCCCCGACATCATCATCGGCCACACCGGCTGGGGCGAGCTGCTGTTCATGAAGGACCCCTACCCCGATGTCCCGATCATCGGCTTCTTTGAATATTTCTACCGCACCTCGGGCGGTCTGGTCGGGTTTGATCCGGAAAACCCGCCCAACGACCAGGCCTATTTCTTTGCCGAGGCACGCAACACCGTGCCTTATGCCAGCATTGAGCTTGTGGACCAGGGCCATGTGCCCACCGCCTGGCAGCGCGACCGGTTTCCGGCCAGTTTCCATGACCGCATGTATCTCTGCCATGACGGCATCCGCACAGACAAGCTGGGCCCCGATCCGGACGCCTCGGTCAGCCTCGGGCGGCTGGAGACGCCGCTCACCCGTAACGATGAGGTGGTCACCTATATCGCCCGCAACATGGAGCGCGCCCGCGGTTTTCACATCATGATGCGCGCCCTGCCCCGGATCCAGGCGCAGCGCCCCAATGCGCGCGTCCTGATGATCGGCGGCAGCGAGACCTCCTATGGCGCCGAGAGCAAGCACCCCGGTGGCCTGCGCGGCGAGATGGAGGATGAGCTGGGCAGCAGCGTCGACTGGAGCCGGGTGCATTTCCTCGGCAAGGTTCCGTATGACGACCTCACCCGGATCATCCAGATCAGCCGCTGCCACATCTATCTGACCATGCCCTTCGTGCTCAGCTGGTCCCTGCTGGAGGCGATGGCGATGCAGGCCACGGTGGTCGCCGCCGACGTGGCCCCGGTGCGCGAGGCGATCACCCATGGCGAGACCGGCCTGCTGGTGGATTTCTTCAGCCCGGAAAAGCTCGCCGATCAGGTGGCGGACGTGCTGGCCAATCCCGGCGAGTACGCCCACATCGGCCCGGCAGCCCGCGCCCATATGGTGGAGAAATACGATTTCCTGAGCCGCTGCCTGCCGGAGCATATCGCGCAGATCAATGCCCTCGTGCCGGAGGCACGGAGACTAAAAATCTAGCCGGAGGCACGGAGACTTAAGGTCTAGCCGGAGGCGCGGCAAAAAAATCTAACCAGAGGGATGGCGGACCGGGTTTCGGAGGGGTTTAGCTCTCTCGGTGTAACAGCGCGTGCAAATGGCCAGGAGATTGAGAATGCCGTCAGGGCACTTCAGACGCCGGTCAGCACCATATCCAGCGCCCCCATGATTTCAGCGTCGTGCTGTGCAAGGCTGGCCACCGGTGTTTTCAGGATCGAGCAAGGAACAGCGGACAGAAACTGAGTAACCATCACGTACTGCCCGGATTGGATGCTAAACACCGGATTCAGCCGTCTGGCCGGTGCAGGTGCAGTGCGAACCGCCATCAGCGGCACGACGATCCGCGTATTCAAACTCTCCAAAAGATCAGCCTGAACGTCCAAGAGATAGCCTGCATTTTCTGCGTCGGCATAAACGTCAAAACGCGCCATCAGAAAGGCCGGAATTTTTCCAGTGGCAGACCATGCTGATCAACCCATTCATTAGAGCTTTCCAGCGCCTTGGCATTTTCCCGCTTCCAAGCAGCGGCTTTTGCCTCTTGCACCGCCTGCCTCACACCCGCTTCTGCCGCCTGTGAGAGGTTCACCCCAAAAGATCTGGCCTCACGAAGCAACCCTTGGTCCAATGACAGGTTGGTTGGCTTTTTCGGCGCTGATTGTACGCGCATTCGGACCCCCTTCTATTATGCGCATAGTGTATGCGCACCAGGTACGAAATCAACCTCCGCAGTTTCAATTGCAAGACTCCCTTTCCGTTCGTGTCATGAAACAACGCGAGCGGTCCTTCAGGCAGGAGGCGCCGGGCCGTGCAGCTTGGTAAGCAGGAGGCGCCGGGCCGTGCAGCTTGGTAAAATGTGCGGTCCTAGCCAGCACCCGTAACCCGTAAAAAGTAGCGGAAGCCGCATACCGCACCACGCGTGTCTGCAGCGGCATGCAGAAATTCTGCCCCCGCAGGGGGCCTCGAAGCCGCTCAGTCCGGAAGCGCCTCTTCATCCAGGCCCAACTGAAAGGCCAGCCGGCCCCGGGCGAAATCACGCAGCTGCTGGCGCAGCATTGCCACCTCAGCGCGCAGCTGCTCCACCTCAGCCTTGGCGGGGGCATAGCTGTCCCCGGTAAAGACCCCGCGGTTCATCGCATGGGCGATCTGGTTCACGTTCGTGGCCAGCCCTTGGATCTGCCGCAACCCGGACATGAACCGGCGGCGGTCCCGCGTCATTGGCTGTGGCGCAGTGCATAACCGTGCGGTCAAAAGGCTTGCCGCCCAAGTGGACGGGGTAACCCCGGCCCGCGCTGCCTCCTCCAACAGCATATCACGCACATCCGGCGCCAGACGGACCGTAACCTTTCCTTCCCTCCGCGCTCGTGAGGACGGCCGCGGAGGCTCTGCCGGACCCGCATTATCTCCAAGGACAATACCGGTCAGCTGGCTCAGAAAAGCCGAAACGGTTTGTCCTCTCGCCGCAGCCAAAGCCTCAAGCCGGGCGTGGCGGTCAGCGGTCAAATAAGTCTTCGCTTGCTTCTTCCGGGTCGGCATTTCAATCAAATAGTAGTCTACTTGCTGGCGCTATGCCTATCCTGCATTACCTCTCGTGGAAAGCGGATCTGTGGTCCCGGACCACACTTTGCGCGGCACCTCCGGGCACAATCGAAACAGGGCCTGAAGACAAAACCTGCCCCTCAAGACCTTCTCAGCAAGAAAGGGTTTCGGGTGTTGCCGGAGACCCGGCCGCCGCATTGGCGCCCCGGAGGCCGGGCGCGCCTTTCATGCTCTTGCTGTGCTCCCTGCCAGCGGCCCGCGTCAGTGCGGGCGCGGCTCCGCGGTCTGCGGCGGCAGCCGCTCGGAGGCCCAGAGCGCCGCCTGGGTGCGGTTCTTGGCGCCGATCTTGCGGAAGCAGGTGCGCAGATGCACCTTCACCGTGGCTTCGCAGATGCCCAGCTCATTGGCGATGCTCTTGTTGGTGGCGCCTTCGGTCAGCTTGGCCAGGATCAGCTGCTCGCGGTCCGACAGCCCGTGCCCGGCCCGGGCCGGCGGGCGCGGCACAACCGCAGGCCGCGGCGGCGCCTCTGCGGCGGCGGCGGCGGCCTCCGGCAGCACGATCCGGTAGCCGTTCTGCACCACCTGCAGCGCCGCAATCAGCGCATCCGCCGACTGGCGCTCCGGGATCACCGCTTCGGCATAGGTGCTGAGACGGGCCTGGGCCTCTGGCGGGCAATCGTCGCCGGTGACCAGGATCAGATGCGCGCCGCCCTTGCGGGCCCGGAAGCTGCGCAGCTCCGCCTCCAGCCCGGCGCCGGTGCAGTGGCTGTAAAACAGCACCAGGTCCTTTGGCGGCAGCGGCGGCAGCTCTGCCAGGCTGCTGCAGCAGCTGCCGGTCTCGTAATCATGCGCTTCACAGATGTTCAGAAACATATCCCTGAGAAGCCTGCTTTCCCCCACAATGTGCACAGGCATCCAAAACTCCTTTACTCGTAACCAGAGCCGGATCCTGCGTCCGGCCCGTCCCTCCAGGAGCGCCCTTTTTTGAAACCGCCTGCCCCCGCAGGCCGCCGGTGCTGCAATGCGCGGCCGCTCCCTGAAACACAATTCACCCGCCTGCTGCCGTCTTGGCCCCGGCGGCGCTTCTGCGCTGCCGTTTCCGGATCGTGATAAATACAGAACATGCCCGGAAAAAAACATCCTGGGCCTGGCAGCGCACACGGGCAATCAAACACTTCTGATGCGCATTGCTGTGGATAAACCGTAGCGAATCCAGCCGTTTTTGTTAAGAAACTTCCCCTCCCGGAGCAGCGCTTTTTGGCTGGCCGGCCCGGCCCGGCGCCCGGGTTTGCGCCTTATCCGCCTGTTTTTCCACGCGATCCGGCCAGGGCGCCTTACCCCGTTAGCAGTGTCTCCAATGGGGAAACGGTCTGTTTCCGGATGGAATTCTACAATTTTAAGAAACTTATATCCGTGTAGAAAACAACCCTGGGTTTTTTCGATTCGCCTGATGCGCCGCCGGCCGCTACCCCCATGGTAGTATCCGCCGCCGCCCGGCCGCGCCGCGCCGGCCTTTGGCGTACCTCCTCTGCCCGGTTTGCCGTTTCCGGCACTGTGCTACCTTCATGGCATTCATAATGTCATGCCGGGGGGCAACATGGTTGTGTTGAGTGCGTCCGCTGCGCAAGCGGGCAGGTTGGTATTTTCGCGGTCTCTTCAAAGGCAAATTTCTTCTCTGACAAAACTGGCCCTGGTGCAGCCGGGGCACCGCCGCGCCCCGGTGCTGACCAGTGCCGGGGCGCTTGGCGAGGCCTGCCCGGACACCGCCGCGGCAGCGCTGCGGCGCCAGCTGCAGCCCGGCACCGCCAACAGCTTCCGCCCGCGCCGCCCGGGGGGGGCGGCGGCGCAGATGCTGGCGGCGCGGCTCCCCGCCGAACTGGCGGCGGAGCTGGCCGCAGGCCGCGGCTGGGCGCTGTTTTCCTGCGGTTTCGAGGACGGCAGCGAGGATCTGATCGCGCTGAAACTGGACGGCGGCCCGCATGATGCCCATTGCGGCGACATCCTGCAGGCGATCTGGCCGGTGCTGCGCGAGGACAGCTTGCGCGAGCTGGCGGGCGAGACCCAGGCGGCGGTGACCAGCGCGCTGCTGTGGACCATTTCCAAGAAAACCGACAGCGCGGTGCTGGTGCTCGACGGCGAGGGCCGCCTGCTGCATTGCAATGAATCGGGGCGCGACATGCTGGAGGGCGGCGACCTGCTCAGCGACCAGGGCGGCCGCCTCAGCTGCGCCCGCCCCGGCGAGACCGCAGGGTTTTACGCGGCGGTGGCCGAATGCGCCCGCTCGCGCCGCGGCAGCGCCCGCGGCCCGCGCGAGCTGATCCTGTTCCTGGAGGACCGCCAAAGCGGCATGCGGCTGCCGGTGTCGCTGACCCGCTACCGCTGCGCCGGCGCCGATCAGCCGCTGGTGGTGGCGATCCTGCCGCGCCAGCCCGACCGCACCCGCATCGAGATGCTGGCCCAGAAGATGGGGCTGTCGCCGGCTGAGGCGCGGGTGGCGGCGCTCATTCAGCTGGGGCTCAGCAACCGCGAGGCGGCGCATATCGCGGGCCTCAAGGAGCAGACCTTCAACACCTATGCCAAGCGGGTGCTGGCCAAGCTGCAGTCGGCGGGCCGCGCCGAGATGGCGCAGCGGCTGACCTGGCAGGCCTCGCTGGGGAGGGCGTCATGAACAAGCTGACGCTCGACGCGCCGGTGCAGGGCCCGCCCGCCCCGGCCGGCAGCCCCGCCCGCCCGGCCGCGGTTCAGCAGCCCGCCGCGCAACAGGAGCCGGCGCAGCCGCGCCAGGCAGCGCCGCCGGACCGGCCCGCACAGCCCCGCCCGGCCCAGGCGCCCTCGGCGCAGGCACAGGCACAAACACAGGCGCAGGCCGCTCCGGATCAGCCGGCCCGGCGGCCGCAGCCGGATCCGGCGGCCCCGCAGGACAAGCCGGCGCAGCCGCCGCGGCTGAGCGCCGCGGTGCTGGCGCAGATCGCCAACGCCCTGCGCCAGGGCGGGCCGGACGCGCCGCCGCTGGCGGCCCAGGCCGATCTGGTGGCGCTGCACAAGCGCATCGCGGAGATGTTCACCACCCTCAACGAGGGGCTGGGCGCGCAGGCGGCGCAGAAGGCGGCCGCCGACCGCGCCGCGCTGAGCGCCCGCATCGACCAGCTGGAGACGGCGGTGAACCGGATGGAAGGCGCGCTCAGGATCGAGCTTGAGCCGGTGCTGAAG
>NZ_JBQKUH010000096.1:0-9770 GCF_054968485.1 Leisingera sp. G5_S3_59_S7 | reverse complement strand
GAGGGTGATGGCGCCGGCCCCTTCTGTGATCTTGCCGATGAGGGCCGCCGGGTATCCGGCGGCGTGCAGGTGCTCAAGCAGGCCGCCGGCCTGATCTGCGGCCACCGCCGCCAAGAGCCCGCCCGCAGTTTGCGGGTCGAACAGCAGCTCCTGCCAGCCGGTGGTTTTCAGCTCCGGCACCGTCGCCTGGTTGGCGGGCAGCAGCGAGGACCGGACCCCGCGGTCAGCCAGTTCTGCGGCGCCTTGCATCAGGGGCACCTGGCCGGTGAACACGTCCGCGCCTGTGCGGGACGCCTCGCAGATGCCGAGCAGATGGCCGAGCAGGCCAAAGCCGGTCACGTCGGTCATCGCATGGGCGCCTTGCAGGATGCGGGCGGCCTCACCCTGCGGCTGGCTCATCTGCTCCAGTGCCGCTGCCACCCACTCTCCGCTGGCGTCGCCAGCCATTTCCGCGGCCATCAGCACGCCGGAGCCGATGGGTTTGGTCAGGATGAGCGCATCGCCCGGCCGGGCGCCGGCAAGCGTGATCGGCGGGCGGGGGCAGAGGCCGGTGACGGTGAAGCCCACGGTCAGCTCATCCCCCAGCGAGGTGTGGCCGCCGATGATGGCGGCGCCGGCCGATTGCATGACCTCTGTGGCGGCTGCCATGATTTCCTGCAGGGTGCGGGTTTGCAATTCCGGCGACATGCGTGGCAGGATCAGGTTGGCCGTTGCCGCCTGAGGTTCCGCGCCCATTGCCCAGATGTCCCCCAGCGCATGCACGGCGGCGATGCGGGCCATCAGTACCGGATCATTGGTGAAGCTGCGAAGGTGATCGGTGCTGATCACCTGTTTGACGCCGCCGGTGGTCAGCAGCGCGGCATCGTCGCCGGGCAGGGGTGTGATGTCTTCGCGCCCGGTGCTGCTGAGCCCGGCCAGCGTGCCCAGCAGCGCGCCGCGCCCGACCTTGGCGCCGCAGCCGCCGCACATCGGCTTGTCCCCCAGCGCCTGCTCCATCCCCAGCGTGTGTTCGGCGGGCAGCGGCGGCTGGTCCATCGCGGGCAGGTCGCGGAACTTCTCCATGAAGGCCTGGTCGATGCGGTCCTTCCAGCTCCACATCAAGGGGCCCGACAGCGTGGTGCCGAAGCGTTCGCCAAGCGCTTCCTTGGCGCCCATGGAGATCAGTTTCAGGTAATCCTTTTGCGGACGGTATTTGCGCAGAGGGTCGCCTGTCAGGGTGCTGCGCAGATTGTGGTAGAGCACCGGGGCCTGGCGCACTGCATAGACGCCGGCCTTGGGGCGCGGGGCGAAATCCAGATGGGCGCAGTCGCCGGCGGCAAAGACATTGGCGGCAGAGCTTTGCAGGGTTTCACTGACCCGGATGAAGCCGTCCTGCAGGTCAAGCCCGCTGTTCGCGAGCCAGCCGTAGGGGCGGGCGCCGGCGGCGCCGGTGGTGAAATCCGACAGCACCTCGCGCCCGTCCTGCAGCACGATATAGCCGTCCTCAATCCGTTCGACCGGCGCGTTTTCCTCCAGCCGGACGCCGTGTTCGACCAAGGCGCGCAGAAGCTTGCTGCGGGCGGTCTCGCCGATGGCGCGCAAGGCCTGGTCGCTGTCGATCAGCGTCGCCTGGGCCAGACGGCCGCGGGATTTCAGCGCAAAGGCCATGGCCAGGATCAGCTCTGCACCGGCAACCCCGCCGCCGATCACGGCGGCATGGGCGGGGCCGCTGCCATCGCGGAAGGCGGACCACTGCGCGGCGAACCGGCCGAGCGGTTTGGCCGGGATGCCGTATTCGGCAAAGCCCGGCAGATCCGGCATGGCGGAGGTGATGCCGATGTCGACGGAGGCCACGTCATAGGCAACCGGCGGGCGGCCCGGCACATGCACCAGCCGGGCCGCGGTGTCGATATGCTCTGCCGCGCCCAGCACCACGCGGGCACCGGCAAAGCGGGCCAGGCGCACCAGGTCGATGTCCAGCTCCCCGCGTGTGTAATGGCCTGCGACAAAGCCGGGCAGCATGCCGGAATAGGGCGCGGCGGGGCCGGGGTTGATGACTGTCAGCCGGGCGCCGGGCAGGGGCCGCATCCCCCATTTGCGCAAGACCAGCGCGTGGGTGTGGCCGCCGCCGATCAGCACCAGATCGCGGGTGAGCGGCAATCGCAAAGAGTCCATATGCTATCCTGCCTGTGCTGCGGGCCGGTTCCGGCCGGGTTGCTGCGCTTATTGCGCGGCGTCCGGGCGGCCTGCGGTTCTCTGTTCCTCATCCTCCGGTTTGTCATGGGTGGCCCAATGGTCATCCACACCTGCCGAAGGCATTGTTTCGCGGGTCTCGTGCCGGTGGATATGCACCTTGGCAATGAAATTCGCGGTGATCGGGGCGGTCAGGAACAGGAACAGAGTGATCATCAGCTCATGCACCGAGACATATTCCTCGAACACTGCCGCGTGGATCAGCGAGGCCAGCAGCACCCCGCCGACGCCCAGCGTGGTGGCCTTGGTGGGCGCGTGCAGGCGCGACATCCGATCGTTAAGCTTGATCAGGCCGTAGGAGCCGACGATGCCGAAGATCCCGGCAATCACCAGGAAGGCGGCAACAATAAATTCAAACAGACTTGCCATCTTTGCCCCTCACTCGATGATGTTGCCGCGCAGGATGAAGCGCGCGTAGGCCACGGTGGAGACGAAGCCGAGCATGGCGATGATCATCGCGGCCTCGAAAAAGATCTCTGTCCCGAGCGCCATGCCATAGAGCACCATCAGGGCGATGGCGTTGATGAACATGGTATCCAGCGCCAGGATGCGGTCGGCGATATCCGGGGCGGTGACGACCTTCCACAGGTTCATCAGCATCGCCAGGGCGAAGCAGGCAAAGGCGAAATAGGCAGCGTTTTCGATCATTCGAAAATCTCCATCAGCCGGCGCTCATAGCGTTGTTTGATCTCGTCGCGCACCGCGTCCGGGTCGGGGGCATCCAGGCAATGTACCAAAAGCGCGTGGCCTGCGTCAGAGATATCCGCCGACAGGGTGCCGGGGGTCATGGTGATGGTGCCGGCCAGGGCGGTGATCGCCTCGGGCGTTTTCAGGTCCAGCGGGATGGTGATCCAGTTGGGGCGGCGGTCTGCGTTAGGCTTGAACAGCACGATCCGGGCCACGATGATATTGGCCTGGATGATGTCCATCAGGACGATCAGCACGTACTCCGCGATTTTCAGCGGTTTGCTGAGCCGCGGCCGGTTGGGCCAGTAGGGCTGGGTGAAAAACGGGATCAGCACCCCCAGCATAAAGCCGAAAAGCAGCGAGTTCAGCGACCAGCCATTCACCAGCAGCAGCCAGGTGAGGGTCAGCAGCAGCGTCAGAAAAGGGTGCGGCAGCAGCCGCCGGAACAGTTTCATTTCGCCTCCTCCCCAAGCACGGTACCGATATACGCCTCAGGCGCAAAGAGCTGCGCTGCGGTGGCCTCGGCGTAGCGGGTGGCGGGGCCCGCAAAGACGGTGAGCGCCACCAGCCCCGCCAGCAGCCCGAAACACGCGACAAACGGCAGCTGCGCCGGTCTTGCGGCAGGCTCCTCCTGCGGCGGCTCCTCGCTGGTATCGGTGTTTTCCGGCGGCAGGCCGTGGCCTTTCCAGAACAGCAGCGAGCCTGCGCGCGCCATGCCGATGATGGTGATCAGCGAGCCGACGAGGATCACCGCCCAGATCCAGGTGGCCAGCTCAGAGCCGCGGGTGGCATCCAGCACCAGCAGCTTGCCCAGGAAGCCCGACAGCGGCGGCATCCCCGCCAGCGCGATGGCGGCGGCAAAGAACAGCGCCGAGATCAGCCCGGTCTGCGGCATCGGCAGCTGCGGCAGGATCCAGCCGCCCTGGCGCTCCATCACCAGGTCGGCAACCAGGAACAGCAGCGCTGCGGCCAGGGTGGAATGCACCAGGTAATAGAGCGCGGCGGCGGTGGCGGTCTGGGTGAACAGCGACACCGCAATCAGCAGCGTCCCCATCGAGGCGATGGCGCCAAAGGCGGCCAGGCGGCCGATCTTGTTGGAGCCAAGCACGCCAATTGCACCGGCAATCAGCGTCAGCAGCGCGGCGGGCAGCAGCCAGTTTTCGGTCAGCCCGGCGGTCGCCGCGATCTCTGGCCCGAAGACCAGCGTGTACATGCGCAGGATCGAATAGGCGCCGACCTTGGTCATGATGGCGAACAGCGCCGCCACCGGCATCGGCGCGTTGGCATAGGCCGAGGGCAGCCAGAAATGCAGCGGCAGCAGCGCCGCCTTGATGGCAAAGACCAGAAGCAGCATCACCGCGCCGGCCCGCAGCAGGGCGGTATCCTCGGCCGGGATCTGCGCGACCTTCACCGCAAGGTCTGCCATGTTCAGCGTGCCGGTCACCGAATAAATCGTGCCAAGGGCAAACAGGAACAGGGTGGAGCCAAGGAGGTTGAAGACCACATACTGCACCCCGGCCTGAAAGCGGCGGGTGCCGCCAGAGTGGATCATCAGGCCGTAAGAGGCGATCAGCAGCACTTCGAAAAAGACAAACAGGTTGAAGGCGTCGCCGGTCAGGAAGGCGCCCATGATGCCCATCAGCTGGAACTGGAACAGCGCGTGGAAGTTGCTGCCGCGGGTGTCCCAGCCCGACCCGATGGCATAAAGCAGCACCGGCAGCGCCAAAAGCGAGGTCAGCACGATCATCATGCCCGACAGCCGGTCCAGCACCAGCACGATGCCAAAGGGCGCGGGCCAGTCGCCCAGCTCATAAACCTTGACGGTGCCGTCTGCGGCTTGTGCCGCCAGCGCCAGGGTTACACCGGCCAGCAGCACCGCGCTGGCGAGGGAGAAGATCCGCTGCAGGTCCAGGTGGTGGCGCAGGACCATGATGATGAACGGCGCAACCAGGGCAGGCAGCACCACCGGCGCGATCAGAAGGTGCTCCATCATGCGTCCTCTCCCGCGCCTTCGGGCTCAGCGGGCAGGGCGGTGCGGTCATCGCGCGAGGACAGGAAGGCCCCCAGCGCGATCATCACCACCACCGCGGTCATGCCGAAGGAGATCACGATGGCGGTCAGCACCAGCGCCTGCGGCAGCGGATCGGTATAGGCCACCTCCTCATACT
This sequence comes from Leisingera sp. G5_S3_59_S7, assembly GCF_054968485.1. Classification (NCBI taxonomy): domain Bacteria; kingdom Pseudomonadati; phylum Pseudomonadota; class Alphaproteobacteria; order Rhodobacterales; family Roseobacteraceae; genus Leisingera; species Leisingera sp. G5_S3_59_S7. The sequence continues at coordinate 4,683 of NZ_JBQKUH010000096.1, read as the reverse complement.
TGTTGAGGATCGGCGGCGCGGCGGTCATCAGCCGGCCGGAGGCAAACAGGAAGACGTTGACCGCATAGGTGATCAGCGACAGGCCGAGGATCACCGGGAAGCTGCGGCGGCGCAGGATCAGATAGATGCCGGCCGCAGTCAGGATGCCCACGGCCGAGGCGACGAGAAGTTCCATGGTTATCCCTCCGTCCCGGTCTTGGCCGCGTCCTCGCGGGCCGGGTTGATGTCCATCGCGTGTTCAGAGCTGATGCCCGGCTGCCAGGCAAAGCGCGACAGGCTTTCCAGTGCCAAGAGCACCGCGCCCACCACCGCCAGGAAGACGCCAAGGTCAAACAGCGCCGCTGTGGCCCATTCGAACTCCTCCAGCGGTTCCCAGTGGATATAGCCGAAGGCGCTGGTCAGGAACGGCATCCCGTTGAACCAGGCGCCCATGCCGGTGGCGGCGGCAATCAGCACGCCGGAGCCGATGATGGCGTGGTACGGGTAACGCTGCCGCTCGGTCGCCCAGGCAAAGCCCGAGGCCATGTACTGCATGATGATCGCAATCGCCGCGACGAGGCCCGCGATAAAGCCGCCGCCGGGCAGGTTGTGGCCGCGGAAAAAGATATAGGCCGCCACCATCAGCGCCAGCGGCATCATCACCCGGGTCGCCACCACCATCATCAGCGGATGGCTGTCGCCCGCCTGCGGCAGGTCCGGCTCGCGGTTCAAGAGGTAGGCGCGCACGCGGGAGCCCAGCACCGCCTCTGTCAGGGCAAAGATCACCATGGCGGCGATGCCCAGCACGATGATCTCGCCAAAGGTGTCATAGCCGCGGAAGTCGACCAGGATCACGTTCACCACATTGGTGCCGCCGCCGCCCTTGTAGGAGTTGGCGAGGTGGAAGTCCGAGATGGTCGGGAAGGCAAAGTCGCGCATCAGCAGCGCATAGATCAGCCCGCCCGCGCCCAGGCCCGCGACAACCGAAATGGCGCCGTCGCGCAGACGCGTCAGGACCGGGGTTTCGACCGGGGTTTCCTTGGGCATGAAGTTCAGCGCCAGCAGCATCAGGATGATGGTCACCACCTCGACCGAGATCTGGGTCAGCGCCAGGTCCGGCGCCGAGAGGTAGTTGAACGCCATAGAGACCACCAGGCCGATCACGCCGATCAGCACCAGCGACAGCAGGCGGTTGCGGTGCTTCACCACAATGAAAAGGGTTGCGATTACCAAGGCGAACCAGCCGGTCACCGGCAGCAGGCCGGGTTCCTGCAGGCTGCGCGTCGGCGCGCCCAGGGTGCCGCCCTGGTAGGCCAGGTAGGCAATCACCACAGTGAAGGCGACCATCACCGCGGAGTAGCGGTTAAGGGCACCGTTGTGCAGCCCGCTGGTCACTGCCTGGCTGAGGCGGGTGAAAGCCCCGATAAGGCCCTCAAAAATCACCTTGGCCTCGGGGCGCGGCGCGGCGTCCCAGGCGCGGGCCAGCGGTTTATGCAGGGCCAGCAGCACCGCGCCGCCAATCACCGCAAATATCGACATATACAGCGCCGGGGTCAGCCCGTGCCACAGTTTGAGCGAGTAATAGGGCAGCTTTTCGCCGCCGATCACCGCGCTGGCGGCGGTGGCCACCATCGGGCCTGCGATCTTGGCCGAGGCAAGGCCGATCAGCACCACCAGCAGCACCAGGAAGGCAGGGCCGATCCACATGCCGGTGCCCGGGTCATGCGGGTGGCCGGGGTAATCCTCGCGCTTGGGGCCGAGGAAGACATGAGCGATGAAGCGGAAGGAATAGGCCGCGGAGAACACAGCCGCCGCGGTCACCAGCGCCGGCACGATCAGATGCGAGCCGTTCCAGAGGGTGTGGGAGGCTTCCTCCAGCATCATCTCCTTGGACAGGAAGCCGTTCAGCGGCGGAATGCCCGCCATCGACAGCGCCGCCACCGTGCCGATGGTGAAGGTGACGGGCATCAGGTGGCGCAGGCCCCCGAGGCGCTTGATGTCGCGGGTGCCGGCCTCGTGGTCGACGATGCCTGCGGTCATGAACAGCGCCGCCTTGAAGGTGGCGTGGTTGATGATGTGAAAGACAGCCGCCACGGCGGCGAACTTGGTGCCGAACCCCAGGAGCATGGTGATCAGACCCAGGTGGCTGACGGTGGAGAACGCCAGCAGCGCCTTGAGGTCATCCTTGAACAGCGCAATCACCGCGCCCAGCAGCATGGTCACTAGGCCGGTGGTGGCGACGATGTAGAACCATTCCGGCGTGCCGGCCAGAACCGGCCACAGCCGCGCCATCAGGAACAGCCCGGCCTTCACCATGGTGGCGGAGTGCAGATAGGCCGACACCGGTGTTGGTGCCGCCATCGCGTGCGGCAGCCAGAAGTGGAAGGGGAACTGGGCAGACTTGGTGAAGGCGCCCAGCAGGATCAGGATCAGCGCCGGCAGATAGAGCGGCGAGGCTTGGATCGCGTCCTTGTTCTGCAGGATCACGCTGAGGTCATAGGAGCCTGCGATATGGCCCAGGATCAGCATCCCCGCGATCATCGCCAGCCCGCCGGACCCGGTCACGGCCAGCGCCATGCGGGCGCCTTGGCGGCCTTCGGGCAGGTGCTTCCAATAGCCGATAAGCAGGAAGGAACTGAGCGAGGTAAGCTCCCAGAATACCAGCAAAAGCAGGATGTTGTCGGACAGAACGATACCAACCATCGCGCCCTGGAACAGCAAGAGGTAGCTGTAGAACTGGCCCATCGGGTCTTCGCGCGACAGGTAGAAGCGGGCGTAGAGGATAATCAGCAGGCCGATGCCGAGGATCATCGCCGCAAACAGGAAGCCCAGCCCGTCGAGGAAGAAATGGGCATTCAGCCCCAGGGCGGGCAGCCAGTCCACCGCAGCAAAAACGGTCTCGCCGCGGAAGATGGCGGGGATGTGCAGCATCAGCCCGGTGAAGGCGAGGAAGGTTGTCAGCCCGGCTGCCGAAGCCGCGGCATTGCGCCCGGCGCGGATCAAAAGCGCTGGGAAGACGGCTCCGAGAAAGGGCAGGGCCGCAATCAGGAATAGGGACACGTGCAGGTCTCCTGTCGGGTTGGCGCGTCGTTGTTTTTTGGTCCAGTGCTAAGCAATTTTTCAGCCCAGAACCACCCCCGCCGCCCCTGATACGGTAAGAATGCCGCAACCCCGGGACGGAATTGATACGATTATTGCGCCTATATTTGGGGGAGGCGTGCGCAATAACAAGAACTTGACCGGCCGAAACCCTCTATTTCCGGTGATTGGCGGCGGCCAAGCTGCTAGATCTTGGGGCAGGACCGCGATCCAGCGGCGGCAAATGGAGATGCGGAGGCAAAATGCCCGGTACACAGCCCGGTACACAGACGGACACTGGCAACCTGACGCGGCGGCTGATGCTGCTGGGCGGGGCTGCGGCGGCAGGCGGCTTTGGCTACTGGTGGCACCGCCGCCAGCCGCCCGCGCACGACCAGCCGCGGCTGAGCGCGGCACAGGCCTTTGCCGCGGCCCGGGACGGCGGCATTATCCTGGTGGATATCCGCACGCCGCAGGAATGGCGCGCGTCCGGGGTACCGGTGGGCAGCCACCAGATCGACATGCGGCGCGATGATTTCCTGGCCGCCTTGCAGGCGGTGACGGGGCCGGACAGGGCCGCGCCGGTGGCACTGATCTGCGCCCGCGGGGTGCGCTCGGCGCGGATGACGCTGGCGCTGGCAGACGCGGGCTTCACCAATGTGATCGACGTGCCCGAAGGCATGCTGGGCTCCGCCGCGGGGCCGGGCTGGATTGCAGGCAACCTGCCGGTGGCCCGGTGGGAGGGGTGATGAGAGGTTTTAAGCCTGGGGCCTCGGTTGCGGCGCTGATTGCGTTTTGGGGCAGCGGAGCGGCGGCGGGATGCGGCGCGGCGCCGGAGGTTTGCGAGGTGCAGGATGGCCGCTATCACATCGTGCTGCCGGAGGCCTCCGCTGCGCCGGTGCCGGTGGTGATGTTCCTTCACGGCTACGGCGGCAGCGGCGCGCAGGTGCTGAAGAACAAAGCGCTTGTTGAAGGGGTGACGCAGCGCGGCTATGCGCTGATTGCGCCGGAGGGGCGCAAGCGGGGCGGTGCTGGTCCGCAAAGCTGGGGGTTCGGCCCCTTTGATGACGGCCGCGATGAAGGCGCGTTCTTTGCCGCGGTTCTGGCAGATGCCTCTGCGCGGTTTGGCACGTCCGGGGCGCAGACCGTCCTGGCAGGGTTCTCGGCCGGGGCCTTTATGGTCCATTACCTGGCCTGCCGCGATCCCGAAGCCTTTGCGGCTTATGCGCCGGTTTCGGGGGCCTTTTGGCGGCCGCAGCCGGAGGCTTGCGCAGGGCCGGTGCGGCTGTTGCAGGTCCACGGCTGGCGCGATGAGGTGGTGCCGCTGGAGGGGCGGCCTCTCGGCGGCGGCCGCTGGGAGCAGGGCGACGTCTTTGCCGGGCTGGAGCTGTGGCGGCAGGCCAATGGCTGCACCTCCCATGCGCCGGACAGAGCGTGGCGGGAGGACGGCCAGTTGCGCCGCCGCTGGGACTGCGGGCCGGGGGCTGAAATCGAGATGGTTCTGTTTGACGGCGGCCATGCGCTGCCCGGGGGCTGGGCTGGCTGGATGGCCGATTGGTTCGAGGACGAACCCGCCGTGCGCTGACCGCCCGGGGCAGCGCCTTTTGAACCGGTGCGCTCCCGCCC
>NZ_JBQKUH010000095.1:0-9889 GCF_054968485.1 Leisingera sp. G5_S3_59_S7 | reverse complement strand
TCTTCCCGGTGCTGGTCCGGGTCAAGGACGGCAAAGCCGCAGCGCGCCAGCGCTGTTCATCCTTGACGCGGATCAGCACATTACACACTCGAAATGGCGCTTAAGGGCAGGTTCGCCCTTAGGCGCCTCTCTGCAGAAAACTCTCTGCGCTGCGCAGCAGCGCCCGGCCCAAGGCCGCCAAGGCGCGTAAGGCGCAGCCTGAAGCGCCTGCGGGCGCGGGAGCCCTCCCTGCTCAGCGGCAGTCTTAAAAGGCAGTCAGACTGCCCGCAAATCCGCCCAGACAGGCAAATGGTCCGAGGCAATATGCGCCGGCCGCGCACCATGCACCCCATGTGCCACCGCCTCCAGCCGCCGGCAATGGGCGATCCGGTCCAGCGCCCCCAGCGGCCTCAGCGCCGGAAAACTCGCCTTGGGCGGCAGAAAAGTCAGTGCCGGGGCGATATGCTCCAGCACCTGGGAACGCGACCATTCGTTGAAATCCCCTGCCAGCACCACCGCCGCGTCATCCGCCTCCGCCGCTCGGGCCAGGGCATGCATCTGCTCGCGCCGGGCCCGGCCGGTCAGCCCCAGGTGCGCGCCGATCACCCGCACCGGCCCCACGTCCGTCTCCAGCAGCACCCAGACTGCGCCGCGCGGCTCCAGCCCTGGCAGCGCGATATGACCTTTGGCCTGCAGCCGCACGCCGTTGCGGAACAGCACCGCATTGCCATGCCAGCCCAAGGAGCCCGCGCCGCCCAGATCCGCCGCTTGCCAGCCGGTCTCCTCGATCAGGAAATGCGGCAGCGCCGCAGGGCGCGGCGGCAAGCGCTTATCGGCCTCCTGCAGCACCGCAACATCCGCACCCAGCCCGGCCAGCACCTGCAAGATGCGCTCCGGCCGCCGCCGCAAGTCCATGCCGATGCATTTCTGAATGTTGTAGGTGGCAATCCGCAGGGTGTCCGGCGGGGGTGTCTTCGGCATCTGCTCTCTCTCCGGGGCCTGCCGGGAGTGTGGCGCACAATGCGGCCCAAGCACAACCGGCATCGTCGGGCGGCAGGGGTTTGAATGGGGGGCTGTCTGCCCCCTCTTGAGCCTGCGGCTCAATTCACCCCCGAGGATATTTGAAGCCAGATGAACAAGGGATCAGGTGCCGCAGAACGTCGCCTGCACCACTTCCTCAGGCTTCGGCGGGCGCTGCAGATCCGCGTGGTCCGGCTGGTCGTCGAAAGGCTTAGCCAGCACAGCGTTCAGCCGGTGGAACAGGGCATAGTCACCGGCCGCCGCGCTGGCGATCATTTCCTCAATCCGGTGGTTGCGCGGGATAAACGCCGGGTTGGCACCGCGCATCACCGCGTGCGGATCCGGCTCCCCCTCCAGCCGCGCCTGCCAGCCCTCTGCCCAGCTGTCAAAGGCGGCAGGGTCCGTGAACTGGCTGCGCGCCTTGCCTTCAGTCAGCGCCCGGAAGGTATTAGTGAAATCGCTCTGGTTCTCCGCCATCCGCCCCAGCAGGGAGGTAATCAACTCCAGGTCGCCCTCCTGCGCCGTGGTGATCCCCAGCTTGGCGCGGAAGCGCCGCAGCCAGGCGGCCTCGGTCAGCGCGGGCATCGCGTGCACGATCTCTGTCGCCGCCTCGACACCTTCCTGCGGGTCGTCCATCTGCTGAATCAGCGCAGTGGCCAGCTGCGCCAGGTTCCAGACCGCAATCGCAGGCTGGTTGGCATAGGCATAACGCCGACCCCGGTCGATCGAGGAAAACACCGTGTGGGGGTGATAAATATCCATGAAGGCGCAAGGCCCATAGTCGATCGTCTCACCCGAGATGGAGAAATTGTCGGTATTCATCACCCCGTGGATGAAGCCGACCCCCATCCAGGCAGCAATCAGCTCCGACTGCGCATCGCGCACCGCGCTGAGCAGCCCCATCGGGCCTTCCGCCTCCGGGTAGTGGCGCGCAACCGCATAGTCTGTCAGCTGCCGCAGGCTTGCCTTGTCGCCGCGGGCGGCGAAGATTTGGAAGGTGCCCACCCGCAGATGGCTGGCCGCCACCCGGGTCAGCACCGCACCGGGCAAGCCGCCCTCGCGCCAGACGGTCTCGCCGGTTTCCACCGCCGCCAGCGCCCGTGTGGTGGGGATGCCAAGCGCGTGCATCGCCTCGCTCACCACATATTCGCGCAGCACCGGCCCCAGCCAGGCGCGCCCGTCACCGCCCCGGGAATAGGGCGTCCGCCCGGAGCCTTTCAGTTGAATGTCGCGGCGCTTGCCGTCGGTGCCCTCCGTCTCCCCCAGCAGGATCGCGCGCCCGTCGCCAAGCTGCGGATTATAGGCGCCGAACTGATGCCCGGCGTAGAGCTGCGCCAGCGGATCGGCTCCCTCCGGCACCCGGTTGCCGCCGAACACTTCCGCCATCTCCGCCGTCCCGCCAGGGGTGAGCCCCAGGACCCGCGCCAGGTCTTCGTTGAACGCCACCAGCCTGGGCGCCTTGACCGGCTGCGGCGGCAGTTTGGAGTAGAACTGCCCCGGCAGGGCGGCATATGTGTTGTCGAAAGGGATCATGAGTGTCATGGCCCAAACATATGACCGGCACTGAGATTTACCAGCACCCAAGCACAGAGAGCAGAGATGAACGCAGATCAAATCATCCGGCACCTGAACCTGACGCAGCACCCTGAGGGCGGCTGGTACAAGGAGACCTGGCGCGCCGCGAATGCAGGCCGCCCCACAGGCACCTGTATTTACTTCCTTTTGAAGGCGGGCGAGGCGAGCCACTGGCACCGTGTCGACGGTACCGAGATCTGGCTCTACCATGCAGGCGCGCCGCTGGTACTGTCGATGGCCGCAACGGAGGAAGGCCCCGCTGAGGACCATCTGCTGAGCCCGGACCTGGCCCAGGGCGCACCGCAGCTGATTGTGCCTGAGGGCCACTGGCAGGCGGCGCGCACCACTGGGGATTACACGCTGGTCAGCTGCACCGTCTCCCCCGGTTTCCTGTTCGAGGGTTTTGAGCTGGGCGCGCCCGGGTTCGACATCCCCCGCGGCTGACCCGCCCCTTGCAGCGAATCGCCCGGCCCCCAAGACTGCCTGCATGGACCACACGCGCCTGATCAAATCGCTGCCGCCCGGGACCAAGGCCGCCCTGACCGCCCGCTCCGACGCGGCGGGCCTGCGTCACCTGGCCCTCTACCTGGCCGCGCTGGCAGCCTGCACTGCGGGGATCGCGCTGAAAGCCCCGCTTTGGCCGCTTTTGCTGCTGCCGCAAGGAGTGCTGCTGGTGTTTCTCTTCACGCTCAGCCACGAATGCACACACCAGACGCCTTTCCGCAGCAAATGGCTGAATGAGGCAGCGGGCCACTTCTGCGCGCTCGCCGTCGCCTTGCCCTTCACATGGTTCCGCTATTTTCACTTGGCGCACCACAAATACACCAATGACCCGGACCGCGACCCGGAGCTTGAACACGGCCCCCGCCCCGCGAGCATGGCGCAATGGCTCGGATACCTCAGCGGCTGGGGCTACTGGCGCGGGATGGCGGCAACCCTTTGGCGCAACGCCTTCGGGACAATCAAAGCCCCCTACCTGCCCCGGCGCCGCCACGCGGACATGCGGCTGGAAGCCCGGCTGCTGCTGCTGATCTACGCCGCCGCGCTGCTGACCCTGCTGGCCTCGCCGCTGGTGCTATGGCTGTGGATCCTGCCGCTGCTGATCGGGCAACCGGTGCTGCGGGCGTATCTTCTGGCCGAACACGGCCTGTGCCCGCCGGTTGCCAACATGCTGGAGAACTCCCGCACCACTTTCACCAACCGGATTGTGCGGTTTGTGGCCTGGAACATGCCCTACCACGCCGAGCATCACGCCTTCCCGAACGTGCCGTTCCATCAGCTGCCCGCCTTGCACGGCATTGCCCGGGACTATCTGAAGTCCACTTCGGACGGCTACGCCGAATTCACCGGCAACTACCTCCGCCGGCTTTCCCGCTGAGCCGCCGCCAAGGGCGTGCAAACTTCTTCTGAAGAAATCTGGCAGGAATTTCCTGAAAATTCTTGCGCCAGGATGCCCCCGGTCACTCCTCCGGCACGCTCACCACCCCGCCGCCGACGCAGGCGCTGACACCGGTGGTGCCGGGGGCCGACGTCGGCATCCCGCGCGCGACCCGCACCGCCAGATGGGCAAAGGCCTGCGCCTCCAGCATGTCGCCGTCCAGGCCTGCATCCTCCACCGGCTTCACCGGGCAGCCGAGCGACACCCGCAGCATCTCCATCAGCACCGGGTTGTGCCGCCCGCCGCCAGTGACCAGCACCGCCTCGGGCGGCTCCGGGCAATGCTCCATGCCTTGCGCGACCGCGGCGGCGCACATGGCAATCAGGGTCGCCGCGGCATCCGCGTCGCTCAGCTCGTTGACCAGCCTGACCATTTCGGCAAAATCGTTCCGGTCCAGCGACTTGGGCGGCATTCGTGCAAAATACGGCTCTGCCAGGAACAGCTCCAGAGCGCCGGTTTCCACTTGGCCGGAGCGTGCCACCTTACCATCCGCGTCCCAGGGAATGCCCAGCCGCTCCTGCACCAGATCATTGACCGGCGCATTGGCAGGCCCGGTGTCGAACGCCAGCAACGCCCCCGGCTCCTCCGGCTTGTCAAACCGCGGATCAACATAGGTGAGGTTGCCGACCCCGCCGAGGTTCAGGAAACAAAGAGGCTTTGCGGCACCGATGTATTTCGCGCAAGCAAAATGAAAAAACGGCGCCAGCGGCGCGCCCTCACCGCCCAGCGCCACATCGCCGGAGCGGAAATCCCAGACCACCGGCTTGCCCAGGCACTGTGCCAGGGCAGCGCCATCGCCCACCTGCAGCGTGCCTTGCCGCCGCGGCGCATGGGCCAGGGTCTGGCCGTGAAAGCCGATAATCTCCACGTCCTTGAACGCTGCCAGCGCCGCTGCATGGGCCGTGTCGCAGACCTCTGCCGCGGCCTCCACCTCCGGCCCTGTCCATTTGCCCAGGCCTGCGCGCAGCACGCTGCGCTCCTGCGCGGTGTATTCGCGGTAGCTGCTTTCGCCAAACCCGTGAATGCGCGCGCCGTCTGTTATCACAACAGCTGCATCCACCCCGTCCAGCGAGGTGCCGCTCATCGCGCCCAGCGCCCGCACCGCACCCGATTTTCCTATGGCCTTGCTCATGGCCCCTGCCCCTTTCAAGGATCCGGGCCGTCCCGCCCGTTCGCGCATCACAATACAGCGCATATTTTGCCGGGAAAACAGGTTCCAACCCGCGCCATAGCGATTTATAGGGGCAAGGTGCAAAACCATAGACCGAGGCATGTTATGACCTACACACCGAAATCGGATTTCGTCGCAGTCATGATGGAACGCGGGTTCCTCGCGGACTGCACCGATTATCAGGGCCTGGACGAAGCCCTGCTGCAAGGTGTGCGCCCGGCCTATATCGGCTTTGACGCGACAGCAAAGTCGCTGCACGTCGGCTCGCTGATCCAGATCATGATGCTGCGCTGGTTCCAGAAGACCGGCCACCAGCCGATCACCCTGATGGGCGGCGGCACCACCAAGGTGGGCGACCCCTCCTTCCGCGCCGACGAACGCCCTCTGCTGACCGAAGCGCAGATCGACGAGAACATCGCAGGCATCAAAAAGGTGTTCTCCGCCTACATCGACTATGACACTGACGCGCCGAACAAAGCGCTGATGCTGAACAACGCCGAGTGGCTCGACGATCTGAACTACCTGGAATTCCTGCGCGACATCGGCCGCCACTTCTCGGTGAACCGGATGCTGTCGTTCGAGAGCGTGAAATCCCGCCTCGACCGCGAACAGTCGCTCAGCTTCCTCGAATTCAACTACATGATCCTGCAGGCTTATGACTTCATGGAGCTGAACCGCCGCTACGGCTGCATCTTGCAGATGGGCGGCTCGGATCAGTGGGGCAATATCGTCAACGGCATCGACCTGACCCGCCGGGTGATCGACCATGAGGTCTACGGCCTCACGTCGCCGCTCTTGACCACTTCGGACGGCAAGAAGATGGGCAAAACCGCCGAAGGCGCGATCTGGCTCAACGCGGAAATGCGCAGCCCGTATGAATTCTGGCAGTTCTGGCGCAACACCACCGATGCGGACGTGGGCCGCTTCCTCAAGCTCTACACCGAGCTGCCGGTCGAGGAATGCGAGCGCCTGGGCGCCCTGGCGGGCTCCGAGATCAACGCCGCCAAGGTGATCCTTGCCAATGAGGTGACCACCCTGTGCCACGGCCGCGGCGCGGCGGCAGCGGCAGAGGCCACCGCGCGCGAGGTGTTCGAGAAGGGCGGCGTCGGTGACGACCTGCCGACCCTCAGCCTGTCTCCCGCCGATCTGGGCGACGGCATCTCAATCGTGCAGCTGATCGTGAAGTCCGGCCTCGCCAAATCCGGCAAGGACGCCAAGCGCCTGATTGCGGAACATGGCGCCAAGATCGACGACCAGCCGCTGACCGACGCGGGCCTGATGATCGACGCGGGCGCGCTGTCCTCGCCGATCAAGCTGAGCGCCGGCAAGAAGCGCCACGCCCTGGTGCGGCTGGATAGCTGATCCTCTTGACCTGAGACGGAGAAAGGGAGCCGCCGCGCTCCCTTTTTTCATCCCCGCAGGCACTCCCGCCCATTCCAGCTGCATCAAAGATGAAGCTTCATGGTTGGGCATAGCGCCGCGCTGCGCCGCGGCGCGGTTGCGTCTCCGTCACAGGACCCCTGACTGGCCGGCGCCGGAGGAAGGCGTGAGCAAGCTGTTTGGAACCGCCCCGGGGCAGCGTTCAGCTTGTGAAACGCACACCTGCAGCCACCGCGCGCAGCACAGGTCATCCTTGATGCAGCTATGCGGCTATGCGGCGAGCACCGGAATGCACCCGCAAACGTGCCGAAGGACAGGTCTGCCCTTCAGCGGCACTCAGCAATCTATCCGCTGCGCAGCAGCGCGCCGCGCAGCGGCGCCCGGCCCAAGGCCGCACAAAGGCGCAGTGGCACAGCCAATGCCCCTGCGGGCGCGGGAGCCCGCCCGGCCGCTTCAGAACACCACCGCCTCCAGCAGTGTCAGCAGCAGAAACACCGGCACCGACAGGCCGATGGCAACCAGCAGCGCGGCTGCCTTGGTCATCCGGGGGGCCGCAGCTGCCTGCCCCATGATCTGTTTTGTCTTTTTCATGCGTTCATTAACCCTGATTTAGGTTTCCAGCGCGTTAATGGACCCATGTTCGACAGCACCCCCGATCCTGATATGCCCGCCGCGGCAACCGCCCGCCCGAAACCCCGCCCGCTGCAGCAATCGCCGGAATTCGCCCGGGCGCTGATGGCCTGCGGCCAGGACCCTCTGATGCTGGGCGGTATGCTGGTGCTGCACCGCCGCCTGCCCGCCGGGCTGCGGCTTGCGATGGTGAACCGGGCGGACCTCCGCGATCCCGCCCCGCTGATGGCCGCGCTGCGTGAACACGGCCTCGGCCGGACCCCGCTGATCCTGTCGCCGGACGCCCCGGCGCCGCATCTCGCCCGCCTCGGCGCAGTGCCGCTGGTCACCCCCGCGCACGCCGCACTTTGGGATCTGACCCGCGATCCGGACCAGCGCCGCGCCGCTCTGCATCAGAAATGGCGCAACCGGCTGAAACACGGCGAGGCGCAGAACCTCCGCCTCACCCGCCAGAACCTGCCGCATGATGTGCGCCACTGGCTGTTCCAGGCCGACGCAAAACAGCAATCCGCCCGCGGCTACCGCAGCTGGCCCATCGGCCTCACCCTCGCCTACGCGCGTGAGAACAAGGGCCAGGCGAAACTTTTCCAGGCGTTTGAGGGCAAGGATCCGGTGGCCGCCATCCTGATCCTCACCCACGGCAGCACTGCCACCTATCACATCGCCCACACCACCCGCCGCGGCAAACAGCTCAGCGCCCATACGCTGCTGCTGTGGGAGGCTGCCAGCTGGCTTGCCACCAAGGGCATCTGCCAGCTGGACCTGGGCCTCATCAATACTGAGGACGCCGCGGGCCTGGCCCGGTTCAAGCTCGGCACCGGCGCCCGGCTGCACCGGCTGGGCGGCACCTGGGGCCTGTGGCCGCCGCTTGGCCTGCTGCTGCGCCCCCTCGCACTGCTGGACCGCCGCCTGATGGCGGGCTGACATCCGCGCCCCCGCTGCCGCGACGCCCCGTCCCGCTGGACAGGCAGGGGGCAAACCCATTATATGAACGCATGTTCAGATAATCGGGAGGAGCCCCGCTCATGAAACTTGCAGACACCGCGGCCGTGATCACCGGCGGCGCTTCGGGCCTGGGTGAGGCCACCGCGCGCTATTTTGCCGAACAAGGCGCCCAGGTCACCATCCTCGACCGCGATACCGAACGCGGCCCCCAGGTTGCGGAAGAGATCGGCGGCCATTTCGCCCAGACCGACGTGACCAGCGAGGAGTCGGTTGCCGCAGCCATGGCCCGCGCAGTGGACAAGATGGGCAAGATCACCGCCTGCGTGAACTGCGCGGGCATCGCCATCGGCGCCAAGACCGTCGGCAAAGAGGGCGCACACCCCTTGGATGCCTACAAGCGCACCATCGACATCAATCTGGTCGGCACCTTCAACGTCGCCCGTCTGGCCGCCGTCGAGATCGCCAAGAACGAACCGGACGCTGACAACGCCCGCGGCGTGATCATCAACACCGCCTCCATCGCGGCCTTCGACGGCCAAAAGGGCCAGGCCGCCTATGCCGCCTCCAAGGGCGGCGTCGCGGGCATGTGCCTGCCGATGGCGCGCGATCTGGCGTCCTCCGGCATCCGGGTGATGACCATCGCGCCCGGCATCTTCATGACCCCGATGCTGGCGGGCCTGCCGGAAGAGGTGCAGCAGCAGCTGGCCGCCGACGTTCCCAACCCCGCCCGCCTGGGCGATCCGCGCGAATACGGCCGCCTTGCCGGTTTCATCGTCGAGATGGGCTACCTCAACGGCGAGGTCATCCGCATCGACGGCGCCTTGCGTATGCGCTGACGCGCAAACAGCGGCAATCATCCTCGAAATGGCGTCTTGAGGGGCAGACCCGCCCCTCAAGCGCTTCTCAGCCAAACACGTTTGCGTTGCGCAGCAACGCGCGGCCCAAGGCCGCAAAAAGGCGCTTTGGCGCAGCCAGGGCGCCTGCGGGCGCGGGAGCACTCCGCCAATTGACAAACCGCCGGGGCCACTGTCCTCTTCCCGGGAAGGAGGCCCCGATGAGCAGAACCGAACGGCAGAAAATGCAGGCGGGCGAGTGGTACTGTTGCCTGGACAGCGAACTGTCGGTGTTGCGCCATCAGGCCCGCGCCGCGGTGCGTCAGCATAATACCGCGCCGCCCGATCCGGCTGAAAATCTCAGCCCGCCGCTGGCCGCGCTTTTTGCCGCCCACGGCGAAAACTGCCTGATCGAGGCGCCGTTTCACTGCGCCTATGGCATCAACATCACCCTTGGAAACAACGTCTATATGAACGCGGGCTGCACTATTCTGGACACCGCGTCCGTGACCATCGGCGACCGCACCATGCTGGGGCCGAATGTGCAGATCTACTGCGCCCAGCACCACAAGGACAAAGACCTGCGCGCAAAGGGCCTGGAAATCGCACATCCTGTCACCCTCGGATCGGACGTCTGGATCGGCGGCGGCGCGATTATCCTGCCCGGCGTCGCCATCGGCGATGGCGCCATTGTCGGCGCCGGCGCTGTGGTGACCAAGGACGTCGACGCAGGCCAGACCGTCACCGGCAATCCCGCCCGGCACCGGCAGATGTAATCCAAGGGTAAAGCACGCGCCCGCCGGCTTTACCCGCAGCTCAGTTTTCTTAATACTTTCCAAAGTTTTACGGCAGCATCTTTGACTAAATGTTTCGCGCGCGAAACATTTGGTCAGGCGTACTGACCTAACGGGCAGGCAA
>NZ_JBQKUH010000094.1:0-10200 GCF_054968485.1 Leisingera sp. G5_S3_59_S7 | reverse complement strand
TCTCAATTCCTGGCTTGGCGCTTACGCTGTCGGCTCAGGCTCCATGCCGCCTTCCGGCGGTGTTTTCTTGGGCTTGGCTTTGGGGATCGCGGTCACGGATGCATTGCCCTCATCCTCGCCGCCATCCTCATCATCGCCAGCCTGCGGCGGCTCGCCGTTCATGACCCGCTTGATCTCGTCGCCGGTCAGCGTCTCGTATTCCAGCAGGCCCTGGGCCAAGCGTTCCCACTCCTCCTTGTGCTCGGTGAGGATCTGGAAGGCACGGTCATAGCCTTCCTGGATGAAGCTCTTCACCTCTTCCTCGATCATCTCCTTGGTGTGGGCCGAGACCGAGAAGCCGGCGGTATTGCCCGAGTAGCCTTCATGCGCCTCGGCATAGTCGATATTGCCGACCTTTTCGGACATGCCCCAGCGCATCACCATGGCGCGGGCCAGCTGGCTGGCTTGCTGAATGTCGCCGGCCGGGCCGTTGGACACATGGTTTTCGCCGTATTTGATGATTTCGGCCGCCTTTCCCGCCATGGTCATCGCCAGCTTCTGCTCGCACTCATCCTTGTGCCAGTTCAGACGGTCCATCTCGGGCAAGCTCACCACCATGCCAAGCGCGCCGCCGCGCGGAATGATGGTCGCCTTGTAGACCGGATCGCACTCCGGCAGCACCAAGCCGACAACGGCGTGTCCGGCCTCGTGGTAGGCGGTCTTTTCCTTCTGGTCCTGGGTCAGCACCATCGAGCGCCGTTCGGCCCCCATCATCACCTTGTCCTTGGCCGATTCGAAATCTTCCATGGTGACAAAGCGGCGGCCGACGCGGGCGGCCATCAGCGCGGCCTCGTTGACCAGGTTGGCCAGATCCGCTCCCGAGAAACCGGGAGTGCCGCGGGCGATGATGCGCAGATCCACGTCCGGGCCCAGGGGGGTCTTGCGGGCGTGCACGCCCAGGATTTTCTCGCGGCCCTTGATGTCCGGATTGCCGACGGTGACCTGGCGGTCAAAGCGGCCGGGGCGCAGCAGCGCCGGGTCCAGCACGTCCTTGCGGTTGGTGGCGGCCAGGATGATGACACCCTCATTGGCCTCAAATCCGTCCATTTCCACCAGCAGCTGGTTCAGGGTCTGCTCCCGCTCGTCATTGCCGCCGCCGTAGCCGGCGCCGCGATGACGGCCCACCGCGTCGATCTCGTCGATGAACACAATGCAGGGCGCGTTTTTCTTGGCCTGCTCGAACATGTCGCGGACGCGGCTTGCGCCGACACCCACGAACATCTCGACAAAGTCGGAACCGGAGATGGTGAAGAACGGCACCCCGGCCTCGCCCGCGATGGCGCGCGCCAGCAGCGTCTTACCGGTGCCCGGAGGGCCAACCAGCAGCGCACCCTTTGGAATTTTGCCGCCCAGGCGCGAGAATTTCTGCGGATTGCGCAGGAATTCGACGATCTCTTCCAGCTCTTCCTTGGCCTCGTCGATGCCCGCGACATCGTCAAAGGTGACGCGGCCGTGCTTCTCCGTCAACATCTTGGCCTTGGATTTTCCGAATCCCATGGCGCCGCCTTTGCCGCCGCCCTGCATCCGGTTCATGA
The DNA here is from genome assembly GCF_054968485.1 of Leisingera sp. G5_S3_59_S7. Classification (NCBI taxonomy): domain Bacteria; kingdom Pseudomonadati; phylum Pseudomonadota; class Alphaproteobacteria; order Rhodobacterales; family Roseobacteraceae; genus Leisingera; species Leisingera sp. G5_S3_59_S7. The sequence goes on along the minus strand of NZ_JBQKUH010000094.1, from coordinate 8,626 downwards.
AATAGATCCAGACACCGATCAGCAGCAGGAACGGAAGCAGCGTGATCAGGAACGACTGGAAGCCCGATTGCTGCTGCTTCTCGGCGCGCACCGGGATGTCATTGGCGATCAGCAGCGAGGTGACCTCGGCATCGCCCGGTTTGATGGTGACGTAGTTCTGCCCGTCGGTGGTAGTATAACGCACCTGTTCCCCGTCCAAGGTGACGGTGCTGACCTTGCCGGTTTCAACCGAACTGACGAAGTCAGAAAAAGTGCGTTCACGGCTCTGCATCGTGCTGCCGGAACCGCTGAACAAATTGAACAGCGCCAGAATCAGCAGAAACAGAACAACCCAAAAGGCGATATTGCGAGCGTTGCCCAAGGAAAGTTCTCCCTATCAGATAGGCGCACCTCACAGGCCGCCTGCGTTGTGCTTAAAATAAGGATCATTCAGGCAGGTTCAATGAGATAAAAGGGATGCAAAGAACTCTTCTTCGCTTCCGGCCGTTTCAGCCGACCAGCCATTGGCCATTCCAGCCACAGGAGCAGCGGTCAGCCGGGCGCCGCGCCACACCGCCGGAGTGGCCTCCAGCACCGGGCCCGGCACGCCGGTGGCGCGCCAGTCAGGGCATTGCGCCAGCCCCTGCCGCCCAAGCGCCCGCACTTCGCATCCCTTTGCATCGCCGCCGAAAATCTTCCACCTGCCGTCCCAGAGCTGCCCCGGCAAAGCGGTTTCCCCGTTCACGGCATTGTATTCCCGGCAGATCCAGACCTGCTTGGCGGTGCTGACCAGACGACAGCCTGCAAGGGTCACCGAACTGCCGCTGCGCGCAGCCAGAACAGCTTTCTCCATCGGCACCCGGCGCGGCGGATAGGCGGCGCCGGAAATCCATTGGAACGCGCGCACCAGCAGCCGGTGGCTGATTTCGCCGGGCAAGGTGCGGAACTTGCGCCGGCACAAAACAACGGCGCCGGCCTGGACATGCGCCAGGTCGCGGGCGGCCAGAAAGACATACCAGTCAAGCGCCTCACGCGCTTTGGACATGTTCCGGGCAACGCCGGCCAGCACTTCGGGCGTCAGCCCCAGCGGCGCCAGATGCTCCAGCGCCTTGCGCATCCGCACCCGCTCAAACCTTGTATCCTCGTTGCTTGGATCCTCGGCCCAGTCCACGCCGCGGTCCTCCAGATAGCGGCGCAGTTCGCTCCGGCTCACATCCAGAAGCGGCCGCAGCAGGGTCACCCCCTTGTGGGTGCGCCGCTCCGCCATGCCCGACAGCCCCGTCACGCCAGAGGCACGGGCCATGCGCATCAGCACCGTTTCAGCCTGATCGTCCGCCGTGTGGCCAAGCGCCAGAACCGGGATATCGTGCTGCCGCGCCCAGCCGCACAGCAGCTCATACCGCGCCGCCCGCGCCTGGGCCTGCAGGTTGCCGTCCTGCGGCCTGTCCGTCCACTGCAGCACCTCATGGGGGATGCCAAGCCGGGCCGCTGCGGCGCCGGCCGCTGCCGCCTCATCCGCCGAGCCGGGGCGCAGCCCGTGGTCGACGGTTGCCGCGTAAAGCTCAACCTCTCCGCCGCCGAAACACTCGTGCAGCAGATGCAAAAGGGCCATCGAATCACCGCCGCCGGACAGGGCAATACCCAGCCTGGCGGGCAGAGCAGAACGGAACCTGCTGCGCACCAGAGCAGGGATATCCCGCCCGGCCGGTGTCAAGAACAGCCCAGCTTGGCCATTTCGGCCCTGGCCTCTTCTTCCGCGCCGGTGCCCGGGAACCGCACGCCGACTTCGGACAGCGTCACGCAGGCCTGATCGGTCTGGCCAAGGCGGCCCAATGCAGCGCCAAGCTCAAACAGCGCCTTGGGCGCCACCGGGCCGGAGGAATTGCCGGTAAAGGCCGCCAGATAGGCCCGGGCCGCCTCGCGGGTGTCGCCCAGCCCGTCCAGCGCCTTGCCGCGGCTGAATTCGGCAGCCGCCGCCAGCGGGCTGCCCGGATAGGCCTGATTGAACGCCGCAAGCTTTTCGGCCGCTTCCTGGTACTGGCCTTCGGCCAGCAGCTTCTCGGCGGCATCGAAATCCGCCTGCTCGCCGATCGCCAGTTCACCGCCCGCTGCGCCGCTGTCCACCGCTTGCGGGGCGGCGGCCACCGCGGCCGGCAGCTCGCCGCCGCCAAGGGTCGTGGTCTCGCCCAGGGCGCCGACGTCGCCGCCTTCCAGCTCGACCAGGCGGAACTCCAGATCACCGATCCGGTTGGTGCCATCGGCCACGATCCGGTCGATCCGGTGGCCCATCTCCTCGGTCTTCTGGGTCAGCCGCTGCAGTTCGCTTTCAATCGCGGCAACCCGGTCCAGGACCGTGTTGCCGGAGACATCCGCAGACGGGGATCCAGTGGTCGACAGCTCGCGCTTCAGCCGCTGCACCTCCACATGCAAGACGGTCAGCTCCTGGCGGATGTCCGCCAGGGTCTGCTGGTCCTGCGCCGCCAGCGGCAGCGGCAGCAGCATCACAGTGGCCAGAAGCGCGGTGCGCAGAGGTTTCATGCCGTTACCCCGTCAGACCGCCCGCCAGCACGGTGACCGCGCGGCGGTTCTTGGAATAGCAGGTCTCGTCCGAGCAGATTTCCAGCGGGCGCTCCTTGCCATAGCTCACCACCTTGATGCGGCTGCCGGAAATGCCTTGCGAGATCAGGTATTCGCGGGCGGCATTGGCGCGCTTGGCGCCCAGGCCGAGGTTGTATTCCCGGGTGCCCTGCTCATCAGCGTGACCCTCGATGGTGACCGCGTAATCAGCGTTCTGCGCCAGCCAGCGCGCCTGTCCCTGAAGGGTGGCCTGCGCCGCAGGCGACAGCGTGTGCTGATCGACCGCAAACAGAACCCGGTCGCCCACGGTCTGCTGGAAATAGGCCGGGCTGGCCGGATCCAGTGCCCCCGCGCCAGCGCCCGCGCCTGCGCCGCCTGCCCCGGCGGCACCGTTCAGATCGTCGTTCCAGGGGTTGTTGCTGCAGGCTGCAAGCCCCAGCACGGCAACCGCCGCCATTGCCAATTTCAAGCCGCTCATGATGTCTGCCTATTCCTTTGCGTTTCTTGCCCTGACGTTATCATAAGCCCGGGCCTGGTTCTATGCGGGTATCCCCGCCTTAACGGCTCCAATGCCGCTGCGGTTACTTCTGCAGCGGCGACCACGACGGGTCCGAGGCCCCGTCCGGCGTCTTGACCGGCTTGAGGTTGCGGCCGGTGATATCCACCGAATACAGCAGCGCCCGCCCGGCGCTGCCCTGGCTTTCACGGGTGAACATGATCACCCGGCCATTGGGCGCCCAGGTCGGCCCTTCGTCCAGGAAAGAGGCGGTCAGCAACCGCTCCTCGCTGCCGTCGGTGCGCATCACGCCGATGTGGAAGCGGCCCTTGTTCTGCTTGGTGAAGGCCACCATGTCGCCGCGCGGCGACCATACCGGGGTGCCGTAACGGCCCTGCCCGAAGCTGATCCGCCGCGCCTCGCCGCCGCCCGCGGGCATCACATACAGCTGCTGGCTGCCGGAGCGGTCGCTTTCAAACACGATCTGGCTGCCATCAGGCGAGAACGACGGCGCCGTCTCGATCGACGGGGCAGAGGTCAGCCGGGTCTTGGCGCCGGTTTCGATATCCATCGAATAGAGGTCGGTATTGCCGCCCTGCGTCTGCGAATAGACCACGGTGCGCCCGTCCGGCGCAAACCGCGGCGCAAAGCTCATGGTGCCGTCGCCGCTGGACAGCACCTTGCGCTGCACCTGGCCCACATCCAGCACGTGGATCTGCGGGAAGCCGCTTTCGTAGCTGGTATACAGCACCCGGTCACCAGTGGGCGAGAACCGCGGCGCCAGCACGATGGAGGCGCTGTTGGTCAGGTACTGCACATTGGCGCCATCGTAATCCATCACCGCCAGCCGCTTGCGGCGGTCGTTCTTGGGCCCGCTCTCGGAGACATAGACCACCCGGCTGTCGAAATAACCGCTCTCTCCCGTAATCTCGCTGTAGATGGCATCCGCCACCTTATGCGCCATCCGCCGCCAGCCGTCGGTGGTGCCGGTGAACTGCAGCGCGGTTTCCAGTTCCTTTTCCGCAAACACGTCATAGCCGCGGAACCGGACCGTCAGCCGGTTGCCGGTGACGCTGACCGCGCCGGTGATCAGTGCCTGGGCGTTCACCGCCTTCCAATCGGCAAATTTCACCGGGGCGTCGAACGCCGCCACCTTGGAGATATGGGCGCTGGCAGGCACTTCCCGGAACAGCCCGGTGCCGCTGAGGTCAGAGGCGATAACGCGCGCGATTTCGGTGGCATATTCCGCAGCCGCCGGGGTTTCCGGCACGAAATCCGGCACCGCATAAGGCAAAGGTTCGATCACGCCCTGGTCGATTTCGATGCGGAGCGGGCCGGTCTGCGCCGCGGCTGCGCCTGCCCCGGCCAGTGCCGAGGCGCCGATCAGGAGTGCTGCCAGAAAATTCCTCATTTGATCCGCATCCTTTCAGGATTGAATGTCATCTCAATATCACGCCATTGCGCGTATTTTTCAGCCGGAAGCTGAAATCCCCTGGCGCCGCAGCGGATAATCGCCCGCCGGGCCGCGTCAAAGGCCTGCTGCGCCGCCGACGATGCGCCGCCGGTGCTGGACAGCATCCGGATAGAGCCCGTGTCGGGCCGGCCGTCCTGCGCCAGCGACACCGCAACAACCACGGTGGTTTTCAGCGCATCGGTGGACAGCGAGCCCACATTCCAGCACTGCGACACCGCCACCCGCAAGGCGTCCTTTTCGCCCAGCGTCAGCGGCGGGCCAGAAGGTTCCGGCGCCTCCACATCGGCGCCGCCCGCCAGCGCCTCTGCCAAGGCGTCCGCCACGGCAGAGGACGTGCTGGACTGCTCCGGCTCTGCCGGCTGCGCGGCTTCGGTGACCTGCCTGTCCGGTTCCGGCTGCGGCCGCGACGGCCGGGTCACGGGGCGCTTGGAAATGGCGGGCGCAGCAGAGGCCGCGACGTCCTCGCCCTCGTTCTCCTCGGTGACGATCCGGTCGCTGGCAGCCTCGCGCGCGGTGGCCTCCTGCACCTCCTGATCGGTCTCGGCGCCCTGTTCCGGCGCCACCTCAGGCTGCACGATATCGTCGATCCGCGTGTCCGGCTCCGGCGGCGCAACCGGCTCCGGCGCCACCCGGTCCACCGGGCGCGGCGCAGCCTCCGGCCTGACCTGCGGCACCAGCGCGGCAATTTCCGGCTCTTCCGCCGCTGCCGGAGGCGCATCCGGCACCTCAGGCTCGGGCTGCGCATCGGGCAGTTCCACCACCTGCGGGTCGGGCTCCGCCGGTGCCACCGGTTCGGGCCGGGAAATTTCGGGTTCCGGGTCGGGCTGCGGTGCGGGCTCCGGCGCGGGCTGCACCTCGGCAGGCTCGTTCAGCGGCGCAGGCTCCGGAGCGACCTGCGGCGCCTTGCGCTGCTGGCTCAGTTTCTCGAACTGCTCAGCCGAAATCAGCGCCACCTGCTGCACATTGGACGGCAAGGGTTCGGACGGGAACCAGGCGCCAAAGACAACCCATCCCATCAGCAAACCGTGTCCGGCAAGAGAGATCTTGGTTCCGGTCTGCACCGTCCGCGTCCCCGCTTACTGATCCGTGCCCTGCGCCTGCCGCCCGTCCAAGGCCGGGCCGCCGGTGTCGGTGACCAGCCCCACGTTGGAAAAGCCGCCGGCATTCAGCGCGCCCATCACCTGCATCACATCGGCATAGGCGATCTTGCCGTCCGCGCGCAGGAACACCCGGTCCGAGGACCGCTCTGCCGCAATTGCCCGCAGCTTGGGCACCAGCTCATCGCGCGCCACCGGGGTGGTCTGAATCTCGACCCCGCCCTCCGCGGTCATGGTGACGGTCAGCGGTTCTTCCTCGTCGCCCGGCAGGGCTCCGGCTGCGGTCTTGGGCAATTGCACCGGCACGCCGACGGTCATCAGGGGCGCTGCCACCATGAAGATGATCAGCAGCACCAGCATGACGTCGACGAACGGCGTGACGTTGATTTCCGACATCGGCTGGCCGCGGCGGCGGCGGCGGCCCCGGCGGCGGTCGCCGCCTCCCTGCGGCTGCTGGACTGCGGCACCCATGGCCTCAGGAATCCAGCTGGCGGCTGAGGATGGTGGCGAACTCATCGGCAAAGGCCTCATAGCCGCCGATGATGCGGTCGCTGTCCGCGCTCAGCTTGTTGTAGAAAACCACCGCCGGGATCGCGGCCAGCAGGCCCAGGCCGGTCGCCATCAGCGCCTCGGCAATGCCCGGCGCCACAACGGCCAGGTTGGTGTTCTGCTGCTCGGCAATCTCGATAAACGCGGTCATGATGCCCCAGACGGTCCCGAACAGACCCACGAAGGGCGCGGTGGAGCCGACGGTGGCCAGCACCGACAGGCCGCTTTGCAGCCCCTCGGTCTCCTTGGCGATGGCCACATCCATTGACCGGTCGATGCGCGCCTGCGCGCCGGGGATCAGGCCGCCGTCGCTGCGGTGGCTGCGCCGCCATTCGGTCATGCCGGCGGAAAAGATCCGCGCCGCCTGGCCGGGAGGCTCAGCACCGATCTGGTCGAACAGCGAATCCAGCGGATTGCCCGACCAGAAGGCCCGGTCAAAGGCATCCGCCTCCTGCCGCGCCTTGCGGTAGTTGATCATCTTCTGAATGATGATGCCCCAGGACCAGATCGAGGCCCCCACCAGCATCAGCATCACCAGTTTCACGGTCACGGTGGCCCGCGCGAATAGGCCCCACATGGAGAAATCAATCTCCTGCGCCAGCGCCAGAGTTTCTGCTTCCATTCGCCTGCTCTATAGATGTTCCGGCCGTTTATCCGGCCTTATTTGACGGGACGCTAGCGCAGATCAACGCCAAAGACCATCAAAACAGGCGGTGACGCGCCAAATGTTACCGCAATGCGCGAATCTCTGCCGGCAGCCGGGCCGGTGTGCCGCCCGTGGTGATGCAGGCGATGGTGACCTTCGCCCGGAACAACGGCTTGCCGTCCCGCGTGACCTCTTGACTCAGCACCATCCGGGCGGGCGTCACGTTCTGCATGGAGGTGGTGACCAGCAGCTCCTCGTCGAACTTGGCAGGCGCCAGGTAGTCCGCCTCGATCCGGCGCACCACATAGATCAGCCCGCTCTCACGCATGGCATTCTGATCCACCCCGATGCCGCGCACCCAGTCGCTGCGGGCGCGTTCTATGAACCGCAGATAATTGGCGTGATAGACAATCCCGCCCATGTCGGTGTCTTCGTAATAGACCCGGACGGGGAACTCGTGGTGCATTGACTGCCCTCCTGAATAGCCGTGCGCACCCTATGGGCGGCGCCAGACCGCTGCAAGCCGCTCAACCCTCCAGCGGGTACTCGGCAAGAACGTCATACCGCGCACCGTCCGGTGCCAGCGTCGACTGGTACAGCGCAAAACTCTCCGCCTCGCAGTCCAGCCGGAAGCCCGCTGCCCCCGCCAGAAACTGCGCAATCTTCTCCACCTGCCCGGCCTCCAGATGCCGGGGAAAGCGCGCCAGGGTCACATGCGGGCGGAAGCGCTCGCGGGAGAGGTCCATTCCCGCATCGCGGCAGGCACTGCGAACACGGCTGCGCAGCTGGGTCAGCTCCGGCGTTTTCTGTACCTCCGCCGCCACCACCCGCGGCAGCTTGCCGCCAAAGGTGTCCAGCCCGCGGAAGGACAGCGTCAATGGCGGCGTGCTGATCTCCGCCAGCAACTGATGCAGCGCCTGCAGCGCTGCCTCCGGCTGGTCATCCAGGAAGGCGAGCGTCAGGTGCATGTTTTCTGCCGGGACATGGCGGCCCACCGTCAGCCCCTCCTGCACGCGCTCCAGCGCGTCCAGGGCTGCGTCGGGCAGCGGCAGGCCCAGGAAAGCGCGCATCAGGGTTGCGGCGGTTCCGCCGGGGCCTGCAGGCGCGCAAACAGGCGCAGGGCGTGGGACTTGTCCTCCGCCGCCACCGGCATCATCCGGTCGTAAGCTGCTGCAATCACGCCCGCGATCTCAGGGCGCAGGATGGTGGCGCCGGTCTCCGGCAGCACCGCCAGCGGCGAGGCCTCAGTAAAGGCCGCATCACCCCACATCAGCGCCACCTGCACCGCCTGGGTCAGCGCCAGCGTCTCGGCTGGCATTTGCGCCATCGCGCCCTGCATCCGCAGGAACACAAACGCCGCCTTGATGCCGCCCTGATCGTCAAACCGGAACGCGCGGTACTGGCTGGCATCGCCCTCTTTCAGCCGTGCAACCAGCGGTGCCAGCCCCGGGATCAGCCGGTCCAGGTCCGGCACCGCGAGCAGCTCATCCCAGTCGCGGAAGAAGAAGAACATCAGGTTCGAGCCCAGCTCCGGGTCGGTCTCGGCCATCTGGTGGCCCGCCAGCGTCATCACCGCCTCCAGGGCGCCTTTGACGGTTTTCAGCGTCTCATCCTGCACCCCGAACACAATCGGCGCCACAGGCCGCCCCCAGCGGGCAAAGGCGTAAGAGCCGTCGTGGCGGGTGAACAGGGCTTCGATCTGCTCCGGCGTCAGGTCTGGCAGCTGGGCGGTCATGGGCGTCTCCTTGGTCCTGCCCTGTCTATGCCGTCTGCGCCGCGCGGCGGCAAGGGGGCGGCTCCCGCGCCTG
>NZ_JBQKUH010000093.1:0-10328 GCF_054968485.1 Leisingera sp. G5_S3_59_S7 | reverse complement strand
CGGACCCAAGCCGCTCCATGCGGCCCGGCGGCAGCCGTGGTGCATGGCGGCGCGGGAGTGCCCGCTCCGCAGCGGCCAAAGAAAAAGGCGCCCGCTGCCGGGCGCCTTTATTCGTGTCTCGTCTGGCAGGGTGATCAGAGGATCTTGATCTCAGCCGCCTTGATGTCGGCCAGGAAGGCGTCCAGGCCCTTGTCGGTCAGCGGGTGGTTCACCATCGCCTTGATCACCGCGGGCGGCGCGGTGATCACGTCCGCGCCGATGCGGGCCGAGTCCAGCACGTGGTTCACCGAGCGGATCGAGGCGGCCAGGATCTGGGTCTCAAAGCCGTAGTTGTCATAGATGGTGCGGATGTCCTCGATCAGCTCCATGCCGTCCAGGTTGATGTCATCCAGACGCCCGATGAACGGAGAGATGAAGGTCGCGCCCGCTTTGGCCGCCAGCAGCGCCTGGTTGGCGGAGAAGCACAGGGTCACGTTTACCATGTGGCCGTCATCGGTCAGGGTTTTACAGGCTTTCAGGCCGTCCCACGTCAGCGGCACTTTCACCGCGATGTTCTCGGCGATCTCCACCAGCTTGCGGCCTTCGGCGATCATGGTCTCCGCATCAGTGGCGGTCACTTCTGCCGACACCGGCCCGTCGACCAGGTTGCAGATCTCCTTGGTGACCTCGATGATGTCGCGGCCGGATTTCTTGATCAGCGACGGGTTGGTGGTGACACCGTCGACCATGCCCAGATCGTTCAGCTCGGCAATGGCGTCGATCTCGGCGGTATCTACGAAGAATTTCATGGGGCAGTCCTTTGGATGGGTTGGCCTCGGTCGCTTCTGCCTTTACCTCATGGGATTACGGGCGGCAACATGGGCAGCAGCATGAGCGGGCAGGAGTTCTTTCAGGCAGGCGAACGGGTTGGGGTTCTGACCACGCAACCCCTTGACCGGCTTCTGGATTACCGCGCGCCGGAGGGCGGCTGCTATCTGGGCGCCTATGTCGAGGTGCCCTTGGGCCCGCGCAAGGTGCTGGGCGTGGTCTGGGGGCCGGGTGCGGGCGATTTCGATTCGGCCAAGCTGCGCGCAGTGATCCGGGTGCTGGATGTGGCCCCGATGCGCAGCGAGATGCGCCAGTTTCTGGGCAAGGCTGCCGACTACACCCTGACTCCACTGCCCGCGATGCTGCGGCTGGCCACCCGCGCGCCGGGCCTCAGCGATCCGCCCTCGATGCGCAAGATCCTGCGCCGGGGCGAGGGGGTGCCCGACCGGATGACCGAGGCCCGCACCCGCGTGCTGGAGGTGCTGGAGGACTACGGCGGCCTTGCCTTCACGCCCAGGGAACTGGCCGATATGGCAGACGTCACGCCTTCGGTGGTGAAGGGGCTGGTCAAGCAGGGCGCTCTGCGCGAGGAGGAAGCACCGCGCGATACACCCTATCCGCATCTGGATCCGGAACTGCCCTCCAAGCAATTGACAGATGACCAGGCCGCGGCAGCGTCGGTTCTGGCAGAGGCGGTGCACAGCGGCCGGTACGGCACGACCCTGCTGAAGGGGGTCACCGGCTCCGGCAAGACCGAGGTCTACCTGGAGGCCGTCGCCGCCGCCCTGCGCGCCGGGCGGCAGGCGTTGGTGCTGCTGCCGGAAATCGCCCTGACCGCCGAATTCCTGACCCGTGTGGAGGCGCGGTTTGGCGCCAAACCGGCCGAATGGCATTCCGGCGCCACCATGACAGAGCGCCGCCGGGTTTGGAAAATGGTCGGGCAGGGGGCGGCGCAGCTGGTGATCGGCGCCCGCTCGGCGCTGTTCCTGCCGTTCCGCGACCTCGGACTGATTATTGTCGATGAAGAGCACGACACCTCCTACAAGCAGGAGGACGGGGTTCTTTACAACGCCCGCGACATGGCGGTGCTGCGCGCGGCGATGTGCTCGGCGCAGGTGGTTCTCGCGTCCGCGACGCCCAGCTTGGAAACCTGGGCCAATGCGGAGGCGGGCAAGTACAAGCGGCTGAACCTCACCTCCCGCTTCGGCGCCTCTGTGCTGCCGGAGATGCGGGCGGTGGACATGCGGTCAGAGGACCTGCTGCCCTCCACCTGGATCTCGCCGACCCTGAAACAGGCGATGAAACTCAGGATGGAGCGGGGCGAGCAATCGCTCCTGTTCCTGAACCGCCGCGGCTTTGCCCCGGTCACCGTCTGCCGCGCCTGCGGCGCGCAGGTGGCCTGCGACCATTGCGACGCGCGGATGGTCGAGCACCGGTTCATGAAGCGGCTGATGTGCCACCAGTGCGGCGAGACCAAGCCGGTGCCCGACGCCTGCCCGTCCTGCGAGGTGGAGGGCAAGATGGCCCCGGTCGGCCCCGGTATCGAGCGGCTGGCCGAGGAAGCCACCGCCCTGTTCCCCGAGGCGCGCATCGCGGTGCTCAGCTCCGACCTGTTCGGCTCCGCCCGCGCGCTGAAGCAGCGGATCGAGGAAATCGCCGCGGGCGAGGCCGACATCATCCTTGGCACCCAGCTGGTCGCCAAGGGCCACAACTTCCCGCTTCTGACGCTGGTGGGGGTGATCGACGCTGACCTCGGCCTGCAAGGCTCCGACCTGCGCGCCGCTGAACGCACCTTCCAACTGATGCGCCAAGTGGCGGGCCGGGCCGGCCGGGCTGAGCGCCCGGGCGAGGCCTTGATGCAGACCTTCCAGCCCGAACACCCGGTGATCCGGGCAATTCTGTCCGGCGATGAGGAAAGCTTCTGGAAAGCCGAAGCCGCCGAACGCCAGGCCGCCGGTGTCCCGCCTTACGGACGGATGGCCGGGATCATCCTGTCCGGGCCGGATCTGGCGGCAGTCTTCGACCTCGGCAATGCCATGGCCCGCAATGACGGCCCCTTGCGCCAGATCGGCGCCCAGCTGTTTGGCCCGGCGCCTGCTCCCATCGCCCGCGTCCGCGGCCGTCACCGGGTGCGGCTATTGGTCAAGGCCCCCAAGGGCGTGCCGCTGCAAGACGCCATCGCCCGCTGGATTGCGCCGCTGCGGCTGAAGGGCGATTTGCGGCTGAGTGTTGATATTGATCCGCAGAGTTTCTTCTGAGCGCAGAATAAAAAGGGGGCTCTGCCCCCGGCCCTCTCGGGCCTCCCCCGGGATATTTGGGGCCAGATGAAGTGCGGACCCTTTATTCATCTGGCTGAAAAAATCCCGGAGCGCGAGGCAGCGCCTCGCATGAGGCCCTGCATCAAACCGCTGCGGCTTCGGCTGGCGTGCGGAACAGGATGCTTGTGGCGACGGCTCCAATCCACATGAAGAACAGCGCAGTCCAGGCCGTCCCCGCGAAGATCGAGCCACCGGTGACGCCGGCGCCGATGGCGCAGCCGCCGGCCAGCATACCGCCGAACCCCATCAGCGCGGCGCCGGTCATCGCCTTGCGCATGGTGGCGGCGTCGTCAAAGGCCTGCAGCTTCATCTCCCCGGCCAGCGCCGCGGCCAGCATCGCGCCGATGAACACGCCGGGCACCAGGCCGATGTCGAATTCCAGCACCGCGCCCCGGTCCAGGAAAAACATCAGCGTATGGGCGGAGGGTCCGGTGAAGGTTGCGCTTTCGATCTGCACGGGGTCAAAGGCCACCTGGCTCAGCGCGTAGGTCAGCACCCAGCCGAGCGCGACGGCGAAACCGACGCCGGAGGCAAAGATCAGCCGCGCCGCGCCGATCCGGTTGCGGCGCGCCAGCCCTAGGGCCAGCGCTGCCGTGGCCAGGCCCAGCCCCAGCCCGCCTGCCTGCGGCAGGCCAAGGGCGGCCAGCAGGTCCAGATTGCGTCCGCCGTCGGTGATCCACAGCCGCGCGGCCCAGTCCCGCGCCGGCGACAGCAGGCCGGAAAGGCTCATCTGCGCCACCACCGCAAAGATCAGCCCGGACACCACCGAGCGCAGGTTGCCGGTTGCCGCCAGCACCAGAAGCCGCCCCGAGCAGCCGCGCGCCAGCACCATGCCGCAGCCGAACATCAGCCCGCCGAGGATGGCGCCGGACCAGCTGCCCGGCACTGCCATCATCCGGGCGTCGGCGCTTTCCATCAGCCCCAGCAGCTGCGCCGCCTGCACCCAGACCACCGCGGTGGAGAACGTCAGGAGCCAGACCGCCACCTTGTCCCCCAGCCGCCCTCCGGCGAACTCCACAGTGGCCGCCCGCAGGCAGAACCGCGACCGCTGGGCCGCGACGCCAAAGACGATGCCCGTCGCCAGACCCAGCAGCGCCGCCGCGGGCGCTTCGCCGATACGCTCAACCAGGGGAACCAGATCCATCACTCACCTCCAAATTCACATGTTTGCATATGTGGTCCAGCAGGCGGACGCTTTGATGCAGATCAGGGAAGGGGGCGGTATGCTTCTGCGCGCTGGTGCAAAGGTTGATGTGCAGCCGCCTGTTGCCTCTCGCCAAACCGGGCGCAGAGGCGTACATCCTGTGCATGTTCAAACCGATGCCCCTGCACGAGGCGCAAGGCCTCCCGTTCTGGCGCCGCCCTGTGACGCTTTTGTTCCTGATGGCGCTGGCGATGCCGATTGCCTTCAATGCCTGGAACGCCCTGCTCAACAACTTCGTGATCGAGGCGGCGCAGTTCGACGGGGCCGACATTGGCCTGCTGCACACGGTGCGGGAGATCCCGGGCTTTCTGGCGGTGGGCGTGATCGCCGTCATCCTGTTTGTCCGCGAGCAGGTGCTGGGGATGATCTCGCTGGTGCTGCTGGGGGTGGCGACGGCCGTCACGGCCTGGTTCCCGTCGCTGGGCGGCCTATTGATGGTGACGCTGCTGAGTTCGATCGGCTTTCACTACTATGAGACGGTAAACCAGTCGCTGCAGCTGCAATGGCTGTCCAAGGAGAAGGCGCCGCAGACCCTTGGCTGGCTGGTGGCAGCAGGCTCCGCCGCGACGCTGGTGGTTTACGGGCTGATCGTGCTGACCTGGGAACGGTTTGATCTGGCGTACAACACTGTTTTTCTGGCCGCAGGCGGGGCTACGGTTCTGATCGCGCTGTTTGCGCTCTTTGCCTATCCGCAGTTCGACGCGCCGCATCCGCAGACCAAGAAGCTGATCCTGCGCAAGCGCTACTGGCTGTATTACGCGCTGCAGTTCATGGCGGGCGCCCGGCGGCAGATCTTTGTGGTCTTCGCGGGCTTCATGATGGTGGAGAAATTCGGCTTCCAGGTGCATGAGCTGACCGGGCTCTACCTGATCAACCTGGTGATCAACATGACCGCGGCGCCGATGCTGGGCAAGGCTGTGGCAATGTTCGGCGAGCGGCGCACGCTGATCTTTGAATACGCCGGTCTGGCCACAGTCTTTGCCGCCTACGGCGGGATCTACTGGTTTGGCTGGGGTGTGGTGGTTGCTGCGGTTCTGTACGTGGTGGACCATGTGCTGTTTGCCCTGGCGCTGGCGCTCAAGACCTATTTTCAGAAGATTGCCGATCCGGGCGACATTGCCCCCACCGCTGCCGTGGCCTTTACCATCAACCATATTGCTGCGGTGTTCCTGCCGGTGCTGCTGGGGCTTCTGTGGGTCTATTCGCCGGGCATGGTGTTTGCCCTGGCGGCGGGCATGGCGCTGGTCTCGCTGTCCCTGTCGCTGCTGATTCCGCGCCATCCGGAGCCCGGCAATGAGACCATTTTCAGCAAATACGCCCGCCCCGCGCCGGCTGAGTGACGCGTCAGTCCTGTGGCGCCCGCTGCGCCGCGCGAACTGCGACCGCGGGCGCTGGCTGGCCTGCAGCCAGGCGGGGGACGCTTGACGCGGGGCGCGCGGCGGCCTAGGCGCTTGCCAACAGTTTCAGGAGCGACGCCATGACCACCTTCACCGCCCTCACCACGCTCACCGGAAAAGCCCAGGCCGAAGCGCTGGGCGAAGCCATGGAGCGGTTGAACCCGGAACCCACCGGTGTCGGCGTGTTTGAGATGGAAGACGGCTCCGGCCTGTGGGAGGTCGGCGGCTATTTCACCGAGAGCCCGGATGAGGCAGGCCTCGCCCTGCTGGCCGCAATGCACGAGGCCAAACCCTTTGTCGTCTCCGAAGTTCCCGAAACAGACTGGGTCGCCCATGTGCGCCGCGAGCTGGCGCCGGTCGAGGCAGGCCGTTTCTTCGTTTACGGCAGCCACGACGCGGACAAGCTGCCCGAAGGCCGCATCCCGCTGCTGATCGAGGCCGCGATGGCGTTCGGCACCGGCCACCACGGCACCACCCTGGGCTGCCTCAAGGCGCTGGATCATCTGCTGGATCAGGGGTTTCGTGGCGAAAAGGTGGCGGATATCGGCTGCGGCACCGCGGTGCTGGCGATGGCCGCCGCACGGGTTTGGGACGGCACCATTCTGGCCAGCGACATTGACGAGGTGGCGGTGGACGTCGCCGAGGCCAACCTGAAGGCCAACGGCATGGAGGGCGCGGTCACCTGTCTGGAAGCGGCCGGTTTCGATCACCCGGATTTGCAGGCGCAGGCGCCCTATGACCTCATCTTCGCCAATATTCTGAAGGGGCCGCTGGTGGCATTGGCTCCCGATCTGGCGGCGAATCTGCGCCCCGGCGGCTATGCGATTCTCTCCGGGATCCTGAACGAACAGGCCGATGATGTGGTCGCGGTTT
This sequence comes from Leisingera sp. G5_S3_59_S7, assembly GCF_054968485.1. Taxonomy (NCBI): domain Bacteria; kingdom Pseudomonadati; phylum Pseudomonadota; class Alphaproteobacteria; order Rhodobacterales; family Roseobacteraceae; genus Leisingera; species Leisingera sp. G5_S3_59_S7. Next base: position 3,729 of record NZ_JBQKUH010000093.1, on the reverse strand, counting down.
ATGCTCAGAACGGCATCAATCTGGACCAACGGGACGAAATTGGTGAATGGACAACGTTACTTCTGCGTAAAGCAGGTTGATTGACTTAAGTTTGCGGCGAATTTGAATGGTTTGCCGCATTTTCGCCTCATTTCGAGCCAAGAATAAGCCATCCGCTGGTGGGGGCCAGTTCGGAGGCTCGTAATGGGCGAACATCGTGATCAGTTCCAGGCGCGTTTGAAGCAGATCAACCGCAAGCATGAAGCCTTGTCTGGGGGCTATTCGGCAAGGCTGCGGGCGGATGGTCTGCTGGTGGTGAACCCGCGCCGGATGCAATCCCGGATTTCCGCACGCACGCTGATTTTCTTCACCGCGGCGTTCCTGCTGTTCAAGGGCTTCCTGATGGCAGCCCTGGGCTTTGGCAGCTATGACGAGAGGGTGCGGCGGCTTGCGGACGGCAGCGGCTTGGAACGTGCAGGTGCCTTCATCATGCAGGCCGACCCGGTATCCGTCTTTTTTGCACAAAAGATCGGCCCCGTGCTGCGCTGACGGTGCAGTCAGCGGTTTGGCCGCAGAGAGGCCGCCGGCAGGGGGGGCTGGCGGCCTTTTTCCGTTCTTGCCTGATCAAGCGGGATCTTGCGGGGGCAGGCAACAAAAAACGCCGCGGCCTTTTCAGGTCCGCGGCGTTTCCCTATTCGCCCCGAGGGAGGAGGCAGGGCTGAAAAAGGGGTCTCAGAAGACGGATTTTCCGCTGGCGACGCTTTCGATGTCGCCGCGGCACATGCCGATGTCGGCCAGCTCGCGGTCGGACAGGCCGGACAGCGCATTGCGGGTCGCGCGGGCGTCGTTCCAGGCGGCGAATGCGCCGGCAGCGCTGGCTACCAGATCGCCGATGCGGCCAAACAGGCCGGTGGAACCATAGGTGGTACGGGTGGTGTCAAAAGCGGCCATATCCTTGTCCTCTGATCTGGTGTTGGCTGTCTTCGCGTTGTTGCGATGGCGGGCATCTAGTGGGGAACATTCAGTGCGGCAAGGCCCGAATTTGCATGTGTCGTATGCAGTTTGCGCATAGCTTAAAGCCTTATAAACAAGGGCTTTCCTTCCGGCTGGCGAAATCGCCGGAAAATGTCGTTCCCGCCTCTGCAGAGGGTCGGTTTCAGACCTCGGCGGCGCCGCTTTGCAGCATTCGGATGAGGGAAAGCAATTGGACATGTTCGCGTTTTGTGCTAGCCGTTGGAAAAATAATTTTCGGACAAGCAGGCAGGGGCCGGGCACATCATGCGGATTTTGGGAATTGATCCGGGGTTGCGGAACCTCGGATGGGGCGTGATCGAATCGCGCGGCACCAGGCTGAGCCATGTTGCCAATGGCGTCTGCACCTCCGACGGCGATGACCTGGGAGAGCGGCTGCTGTCGCTGCACAACCAGGTCACCGAGATCATAGAGGCTTTTGCCCCCGACCAGGCGGCGATCGAACAGACCTTCGTGAACAAGGACGGCGCGGGCACTCTGAAACTGGGCCAGGCGCGCGGCGTGGCGCTGCTGACGCTGGCCAAGGCGGGGCTGCCGGTAGGCGAATACGCCCCCAACCGGGTCAAGAAGACGGTGGTGGGCGTAGGCCATGCCGAGAAGGAACAGGTCATGCATATGGTCAAGCTGCAGCTGCCGGGCTGCCTGCCCAAAAACGCCGATGCGGCGGATGCGCTGGCGATTGCCATCTGCCACGCCTATTACAGGGGCACGCAGCAGCGCCAGCTGAAGGAGAAACGCGCATGACGGGCAGGCAGGCATGATTGGCAAGCTGACAGGGCGGCTCGACTACCGGGCGCAGGATCACGTGCTGATCGACGTGCGCGGCGTCGGCTACATCGTCTATTGCTCCGACCGCACCATGGCGGCGCTGCCGGGCACGGGGGAGGCTATCGCGCTCTATACCGACATGGTGGTGCGCGAGGATCTGATGCAGCTTTACGGCTTCACCTCGCTGGTGGAAAAGGAATGGCACCGCCTGCTGACCTCTGTGCAGGGCGTCGGCGCCAAGGTCTCGCTGGCCATTCTCGGCGCTCTGGGGCCGGACGGGGTGAGCCGCGCGATTGCCCTTGGGGACTGGGCATCGGTTAAGGCGGCCAAGGGCGTCGGTCCCAAGACCGCACAGCGCATCGTGCTGGATCTCAAGGACAAGGCGCCAGGCGTTATGGCGATGGGCGGCACGGTTGTGGATGCGATGGACGGCCCGGGGCTGGAGGTGGTTGATGATGCCGATCCCGGACCTGCCGCCAAACCGGCCCGAAGAGCGCCTCCGAAGAAGCCCTCAGGGGCAGCGGCTGCCTCTGCCGGGGCGCTGTCGGCCTTGGGCAACCTGGGCTATGGTCCCTCGGATGCGGCTGCTGCGGTTGCCGAGGCTGCGGCGACCTATCCGGACGCGGATGAAGCAGAGTTGATCCGCGCCGCGCTGCGCCTGCTGGCGCCGAAGGGATAAGAAAATGCCTGCAAGCATATGCGAGATTTTGGATAGGGCGGCGCCCGGCCCGGCCTACCGGCCGGGCCGATCTGCAGAAAAGTTGAAGCACGCGGAGTACCGCAGATGATTGACGCCGACCCCGCCCTGCGCCCCGAACCGCTGCCGGAAGACAGCGCTGCGGAAAACGACCGCGCCCTGCGTCCCCAGGGCCTTGGCGAATTCATCGGCCAGGCCGAAGCCCGCGCCAACTTGCGTGTCTTCATCGAAAGCGCACGCCGCCGCGGCGAGGCGATGGACCACACGCTGTTCCATGGCCCGCCGGGCCTTGGTAAGACCACGCTGGCCCAGATCGTCGCCCGCGAACTGGGGGTGAACTTCCGCATGACCTCCGGCCCGGTGCTGGCCAAGGCCGGCGACCTGGCGGCGATCCTGACCAACCTCGAATCCCGCGACGTGCTGTTCATTGACGAAATCCACCGTCTGAACCCGGCCGTGGAAGAGGTGCTCTACCCGGCGATGGAGGATTTCGAGCTGGACCTAGTGATCGGTGAAGGGCCGGCCGCGCGTACCGTGCGTATCGAGTTGCAGCCCTTCACCCTTGTCGGCGCCACCACCCGCATGGGCCTGCTGACCACGCCGCTGCGCGACCGGTTCGGTATTCCGACCCGGCTGCAGTTCTACACAATTGATGAGCTGTTTGAGATTGTCAGCCGCAACGCCCGCAAGCTGGGCGCGCCGGCCGATGACGCCGGCGCCCGCGAGATCGCGCGGCGCGCCAGGGGCACCCCCAGGATCGCCGGGCGGCTCCTGCGCCGCGTGGTGGACTTCGCGGTTGTCGAGGGCGATGGAACCATCACCCGCGAGTTGGCCGATGGCGCGCTGACCCGGCTGGGGGTGGACCAGCTGGGGCTCGACGGGGCCGACCGGCGGTATTTGAAGCTGATCGCGGAGAATTACGGCGGCGGGCCGGTGGGGATCGAAACGATTTCGGCCGCCCTCAGCGAGAGCCGCGACGCGCTGGAAGAAGTAATCGAGCCATATCTTTTGCAGCAGGGGCTGATCCAGCGCACCCCGCGCGGCCGGATGCTGGCGCAAAAGGCCTGGACCCATTTGGGAATGGCGCCGCCGCGCAGCCAGAACGACCTGTTCGGGTAAAAGCAGCGCGCACCACCATAAGTTGTGTCAGTGATGCTGCCCAAATGTTTCGCGCGCGAAACATTTGGGCAGGATGACTGACCTATTTGCGAGGCACCGATTTCTATTCCAGGCAGGCGCTCCCGCCCACCGCC
>NZ_JBQKUH010000092.1:0-10940 GCF_054968485.1 Leisingera sp. G5_S3_59_S7 | reverse complement strand
CATCTCCCTGCTGCCATCCGTTCCGGTTCACGCCCCGCGGCAGAAGTTGATTGCGAGGCAAGATATATTCCTATTACTCAATTTATTTTCCTGGGCGTCAACACCTTCCTGAACCGTTTCCCCTGAAAAACAGGAGGTTTCCGGCGGATCTGCCGCCCATCGGAAACAGGCGGAATTTCACCCAGGGTGAAGGCGGCGCATATGCGGCAGGCGCTGCCGCAAATAAAAAGGGCCCGGGCAATGCCCGGGCCGCAGAGGTCCGGCCCGAAGGCCGGACCGGGGAATCAGATGTCGAGCGTGTTGTCTTTCTCCCAGCGGGAGAAGTGATTGACGAAGGAGTTCCACTCCTGCTCTTTCATCTTCAGGTAAGCGGCTGAGAACTCCTCGCCCATCATCGCCTTCAGGCCGTCGTCCTTGTCGTAGAAGCGCAGCGCATCCAGCATGTTGAGCGGCAGCTTCGGCGCGTCGGTGATGGTGTGGCCTTCGGCGTACATGTCGATGTCGTGGCGCGGGCCGGGGTCGGCCTTGGAGCGGATGCCGGAAAGCCCGGCGGCGATAATCACCGCCTGCAGCAGGTAGGGGTTCACGGCCCCGTCCGGCAGACGCAGCTCGAACCGGCCGGGGCCGGGCACGCGCACCATGTGGGTGCGATTGTTGCCGGTCCAGGTGACCGTGTTCGGCGCCCAGGTGGCCCCGGACATGGTGCGCGGCGCGTTGATCCGCTTGTAGGAATTCACCGTCGGGTTGGTGATCGCCGCCAGCGCCGAGGCGTGTTTCATGATGCCGCCCAGGAACCAGCCGCCCTGTTCCGACAGGCCCAGTTCGGCAATCTGGCCCTCTCCCTTTTCGGCGGCAAAGACATTGGTGCGGGCATCCTTGCCCGGCGCATCCCAGACCGAGATATGGGCATGGCAGCCGTTGCCGGTAAGACCCTCGACCGGTTTCGGCATGAAGGTCGCGCGGTAGCCGTGCCTCTCTGCCACCGACTTAGTCATGAACTTGAAAAAGCTGTGCTTGTCGGCGGTCGACAGTGCGTCGTCGAACTCCCAGTTCATCTCGAACTGTCCGTTGGCGTCCTCATGGTCGTTCTGGTAGGGGCCCCAGCCCAATTCCAGCATGTAGTCGCAAATCTCGCGCACCACGTCATAGCGGCGCATCACCGCCTGCTGGTCGTAGCAGGGTTTTTCAGCTGTATCGAAGGGGTCGGAGATCTCCTCCCCGTCCGGCGTCAGCAGAAAGAATTCGGCCTCGATGCCGGTCTTCACGTGCAGACCCTCGTCCGCGGCCTCTTTGATCAGGCGGCGCAGCACGTTGCGCGGCGCCTGGGCCACGTCTTCGCCTTCCATCACGCAGTCCGCCGCCACCCAGGCGACCTCCGGCTTCCACGGCAGCTGGATTACCGAGGACGGATCCGGCACCGCCAGCATGTCCGGATGTGCGGGCGTCAGGTCAAGCCAGGTGGCAAAACCGGCAAAGCCGGCCCCGTCTTCCTGCATGTCCGCGATCGCCTGCGCCGGCACCAGTTTGGCGCGCTGGCCACCGAACAAGTCGGTGAAGGAGATCATGAAGTATTTGACGCCTTTTTCTTGTGCGAAAGCAGCCAGATCTGTCGTCATGGTCCTACTTCCTTTCCCTGTTGAACGTATTTCAGAAATGGGGCGCGGACTATTGCCAGCCGCGCCCCGCCAATCATCAGAACCCTGCTTTGCCCGGGTACCAGTCGGTGCCCGCCAGCGGCACCCGCGCCATCGCGGCCGCCTCCATGGTCAGGGCGCACAGATCCTCGGGCTCGAGGTTGTGCAGATGGTTGTGGCCGCAGGCGCGGGCGATGGTCTGGGCTTCCAGCGTCATCACCTTGAGGTAGTTGCGCAGGCGGCGGCCCGCATCGACCGGATCCAGGCGTTTCATCAGCTCCGGGTCCTGGGTGGTTATGCCGGCCGGGTCGCGGCCCTCGTGCCAGTCGTCATAGGCGCCGGTGGTGGTGCCCAGCTTCTGGTACTCATTCTCCCACTTCGGGTCGTTGTCGCCCAGCGCGACCAGCGCCGCGGTGCCGATGGCCACCGCGTCCGCGCCCAGAGCCATCGCCTTGGCCACGTCCGCGCCGGTGCGAATGCCGCCGGAAACCACCAGCTGCACCTCGCGGTGCACGCCCAGATCCTGCAGCGCCTGCACGGCAGGGCGGATGCAGGCCAGCGTCGGCAGGCCGACGTGTTCGATGAACACGTCCTGGGTGGCGGCTGTGCCGCCCTGCATGCCGTCCAGCACCACAACGTCAGCGCCCGCCTTCACCGCCAGCGCGGTGTCATAATAGGGGCGTGTGCCGCCGACCTTGATGTAGATCGGCACCTGCCAATCAGTGATTTCGCGCAGCTCCAGGATCTTGATTTCCAAATCATCCGGGCCGGTCCAGTCCGGGTGGCGGCAGGCGGAACGCTGGTCGATGCCCTTGGGAAGGGTGCGCATTTCCGCAACCCGGTCGGAGATCTTCTGCCCCAGCAGCATGCCGCCGCCGCCGGGCTTGGCGCCCTGGCCGACCACGACCTCAATCGCGTCCGCCTTGCGCAGATCGTCCGGGTTCATGCCGTAACGGGACGGCAGATACTGATAGACCAGCTTGGAGGAATGACCGCGCTCCTCAGGGGTCATGCCGCCGTCGCCGGTGGTTGTCGACGTGCCCGCAGCGGATGCGCCGCGGCCCAGGGCCTCCTTGGCGGGCCCGGACAGCGCGCCAAAGCTCATGCCGGCGATGGTGATCGGGATATCCAGCTCAATCGGCTTCTTGGCAAAGCGGGTGCCCAGCGTCACCTTTGTTTCGCATTTCTCCCGGTAGCCCTCCAGCGGATAGCGCGAGATCGAAGCGCCAAGGAACAGCAGGTCATCGAAATGCGGCACCTTGCGCTTGGCGCCGCCGCCGCGGATGTCATAGATCCCGGTGGCCGCCGCGCGGCGGATCTCCGCGTTGATCGGGTTGGAGAAAGTCGCCGACTGGATCGGGACCGTACGGGGGATGTTATTGCTATCCATGTTTTTTGATCCCTGTCCTTAGTACGCTTGCGCGTTGTCGACGTCGAAGTTGTAGAGCTGCCGGGCGGAGCCGTAGCGCTTGAACTCCTCCGGCTTGGCATCCGCACCGGCGCGGGCCAGCAGATCCTTGAGGATCTCAATATGTTCCGGGCGCATTTCCTTCTCGACACAGTCGGCGCCAAGGCTCTTGACTTTGCCGCGCACAAAGAACCGCGCCTCATAGCAGCTGTCGCCCAGCGCATCGCCGGCATCGCCCAGCACCACCAGGTTGCCCGCCTGCGCCATAAAGGCGCACATGTGGCCGATGTTGCCGTGCACGACGATGTCGATGCCCTTCATCGAGATGCCGCAGCGCGACGACGCATTGCCCTTGATCACCAAGAGGCCGCCATGACCGGTGGCGCCGGCATACTGGCTGGCGTCGCCTTCGACGATCACGGTGCCGGACATCATGTTTTCCGCCACACCGGGGCCTACAGAGCCCTCCACCTTGACGGTCGCCTGCTGGTTCATGCCGGCGCAATAGTACCCGGTGGAGCCCTTGACGGTGACTTCAATGGGCGAGTTCAGGCCCACGGCAATCGCATGGCTGCCCTTGGGGTTAACGATTTCCCAAGCAGTCTTGTTGGAGCTGCCATTGAGTTCCTGCAGGGCCGAATTCAGACCGCGCAGGCCATTTGCTTCAAGATCATATGTCTGCATCTTAGTGGTTCCAGAAGTAAACGGTTGCGGGTTCGGGCTCCCAAACGCGGGCGTCTTCGATGCCCGGCAGGTTCACCAGCGCGCGGTATTCGGACCCGAACGCCACATACTGGTCGGTCTCCGCCATCACGGCCGGCTTGCAGGCGATCGGGTCGCGGACCACGCCAAAGCCGTCCTTGGTGCCGACCACAAAGGTGAAGAAACCGTCCAGATCCTCCAGGCTGCCTTCCAGCGCCTCGCCCAGGGATGCGCCGTTCTGCATCTTCCAGGTCAGATAGGCCGCGCCCACTTCGGTATCGTTCTGGCTTTCGATCCGCACGCCTTCGCGGCGCAACTTACGGCGCAGCGCGTTGTGGTTGGACAGCGAGCCGTTGTGCACCAGGCACTGGTCGGAGCCAGTGGAGAACGGGTGCGCACCCTCAGTCGTCACGGCGGATTCAGTGGCCATGCGGGTGTGGCCGATGCCGTGGCTGCCGCTCATGCCGCGCACGTCGAAACGCTCGGCAACCTTCTCAGGCAGACCCACCTCCTTGTAGATCTCGATGGTGTCGCCTGCGCTCATGACACGCATGCCGGGGCGCAGCTCGGCCAGCGCGCTGCGGGCCTCCTCTTCCTTGCCCGCGGGCAATTCGAGAACCGCATGAGTGTCGATCACACGGATCGACACATCGGCGCTCAGCGCTTCGGCCAGCGCGCCATCCAGGCCGTCAAAGGCCTCCTCCGGCGTGTCGGACTGAACGGTGAGCTTGGCCCGGCCATCCGCATCCGCGCCATAGATCGCAATGCCCGCGCTGTCCGGACCGCGGTCCGTCATGGTGATGAGCATATCGGTGAGCATATCGCCCAGTTTCGGCTCAAGTGATTTGTCTTTCAGAAAAAGACCGACAATCCCGCACATGGGTGTGCCTCCTGCTTTTCATCTCGAATCAAGGCTAGCAGTTTGCGATCTGCCGTTCAACTCTTATGAAACTTATTTTCCTATGAAGGAAAGAAAAGGCGCGCCAGATGGCGCGCCCCTGATCTGGGAAGCTCAGTACTTCTCAAGCAGATTGTGGATTTTCTCCGTGTCTCCCATCCGCTTGGCCTTCTCCAGATGTTCGCCCTCCCGGACAAACTGGATCCGGTGCCAGGCGATCCAGAAGACCACCCCAAGGACCACCATCAGCCCCTCTGACCCCTGGAACGGATAGACCGCCCCAACCTCTGCCAGATCCACCGCCCAGCTGTCGTAACCGATCGTAGACATTTCAATTCTCCTTATTCAGCTGGAACACCGCCGCCATTCAGCGCAGCCTTGTCGGCGGCAATGATTTCGGCCTTGGCGTCTTCGTAGGCATGGTGTTCGGCGTAATCGAGACCCTGCAGCTCGACCTCTACCGGGATCCGCAGAACGCCCGCGGCGGCTTGCATCTTGGCGATCAGGTAACCGGGCAGCCAGCCCAGCACCCCGAACATGATCACGGCGCCAACGGTCTGACCCACCGGGTTCACGGTGGCGAAGCCTTCATAGGGCGAGCTCGGCGCGCCCCACAGCAGGAAGCCCGCGATGATCAGGCCGACAACGCCGGAATACCCATGCACCGCAACGGCGCCCACCGCATCATCCAGCTTGAACGTGCGCTCCACCCAGTAGTGCAGCTTGTACACGATCACGACACCAACCGCACCGACCAGCATCGCCTGGATCGGGTGATACAGATCGTTGCCCGCGGAAGCGGTGATAATGCCAGCCAGACCGCCGGAGAAGGTCCAGAACGCATCGCCCTTGGACACCACATAGGCCGCCATCAGACCGCCGGACAGCGACATCAGGAAGTTGAAGGTGATCGCAGACAGCGAGGTCGGCGCCAGATAGATGTTGGTGGCCGTCCAGGTGTCGCCAGTCAGCAGCCCGCCAATACCTTCGGGCGAGATCACCGGGATGTTGCAGGCGGCATAGAAGCCCCAGAAACCGGAGTAGATCAGGAAGATCCCGATGGTCAGCATCCAGGGATTATGCGGCGGGATATCGCGCGGGGTGCCATCGGCGGCAAACTTGCCCAGCCGCGGCCCCAGCACCATGATCACACCCAGCGCGTAACCGCCGGCAATCGCGTGGATCACGCCAGACGCATAGGCATCATGATAGCCGAGGTATTTGACCATCCAGCCTTCGGCATGCCAGCCCCAGGCGGCGTCGATGATCCAGAACACCGAACCGATCATCACCGCATGCACCCACAAGGCGGAGGAGCGGATCCGCTCGATGACAGCCCCCGACACGATCGAGGCTGCGGTCCAGGAGAACAGCAGGAACGCCGCCCAGAACACGCCGGTGATCCGGTCGGACAGGTTGGCAGCCATGTTCTGCGACCATGGCAGGTTTGCCGCGCCCGCTTCATGGTTCAGCCCGCCGAAGAACGGGAAACTGGGGAAGGCCCAGTAGATCCACCAGCCGAAAAAGAAGAATGTCACCGTGACCAGCGGAATGATCATGATGTTCTTCATCAATGTGTGCATGTGGTTGCGGTGGCGGCTGGCGCCGACCTCATACATGCAGAACCCCACGTGAATGAGGAACATGAAGACAACCGTCACCCAGTAATAGAACTCGGTGAACACGGTTGTTAGCGCGTTCAGATTTCCATCCAATGTTTTGCCCTCCTGTTGGCAGTTCTCCCGGGCATTTTTGCCTCTTGGGAATATTATTTTCCTTTATTGTGGGTCTCGGTGTGCAAATCTGTCAATAATCATGTGAAAGTTTATTCACTGGCAGGGAATTCTGCTGGCTCCCAGGCACCCTTTCCTGGTTCTCCTACCGCACCTGTTAGCCCTCGCACCCCAACAGCTTAGGGAACCCCGCCATCGCTTGGCTGCCGCACTCCGACGCCCCTGGGAAACGCGGGCAAATCGCACTGGGGACCGGCCCGTTTGCGGCGGAATCACGCGAATCCGCGGCGCTGCAACCTCCCGATTCTCACTCTGGGCGGGTCATCCGGCAGCATCCGCAACCTCAAACCGGCAACCCAAAAGACCATTTCAGGCCAATCCATGCCGCAAAGCCATGCGGAATCGGCATTTTAGGCGAAATCTTTTTCCTGATAGGAATATTCATTGACACAACACCCCCTCTCTTGGCTAACTGGACCAGACCAATGGAACCAAATCAACAATTTTGGTCCGCACCAATAGGGAGAAACGCAAAATGGCCATCATCTGGCGGACTTCAGCACTGGCGCAGCGCCACAAGGAAATCGGCGGCGAGCTGGAAGATTGGAACGGCATGGGAACCGCATGGTTCTATGACCACACCCCTGAACGCGCCAAAGCAGATTACGAGGCGGTCCGCACCAAGGCGGGCCTCATGGACGTATCCGGCCTCAAGAAGGTACACGTAGTGGGTGAGCACGCGGCCCAGGTCATCGACCGGGTCACCACCCGCAACGTCGAAAAGATCATGCCGGGCCGCTCCACCTATGCCTCGATCCTGAACGACCAGGGCAAGTTCGTGGATGACTGCATCATCTACCGCCTGTCGGTGAACAGCTGGATGGTGGTGCACGGCACCGGCACCGGCATGGAGCAGCTGAACACGGTCGCAGCCGGCAAGAACTGCTCCGTGATCTTCGACGACAACCTGCACGACATGTCGCTTCAGGGCCCGGTCGCAGTCGACTTCCTCGCCGAATACGTGCCCGGCATCCGTGATCTGGCCTACTTCGGCATCATCCAGACCAAGCTGTTCGGCTGCCCGGTGATGATCTCGCGCACCGGCTACACCGGCGAGCGCGGTTATGAGATTTTTTGCCAGGCCAAGGACGCGGTGCACCTCTGGGACAGCATCCTGGACAAGGGCGCGGGTCTGGGCATCGTGCCCGTCCAGTTCTCCACCCTCGACCTGCTGCGCACCGAAAGCTACCTGCTGTTCTACCCGGGCGACAACTCCGAAACCTACCCGTTCGACGACGAGACCTGCGGCGACACGCTGTGGGAGTTGGGCCTCGAGTTCACCGTCTCCCCCGGCAAAACCGGCTTCATCGGCGCCGAGAACCACTATGCCGCCGAAGGCAAGGAGCGGTTCAAGATCTACGGCGTCATGCTGGAGGGCAAGATCCCCGCGGATGAAGGCGCGGACCTCCTGCAGAACGGCGAGAAGGTCGGCGTGGTCACCTATGGCATGTATTCCGAGATCAACAATCATAACGTGGGCATCGCGCGGATGCCGGTCGACTGCGCCAAGCCCGGCACCGAGCTGACGGTCCGCAATGGCGACGGCACCGAAATTGCCGCCACCGCCGCAGAGATGCCCTTCTACGACAAGGACAAATCGATCCGCACCGCAAAGGGCTGATCCGGATCCCGGGCGCCCCCATCCCGGGGGCGCCCGCTTTCGTTCACCCGGACTGCAGGAAAAGCGACCCACATGTCTAAGACCCAATTCCCACCTTCGATCAAAAGCCGCCCGGTTTACGGCGAGCTTGAAGCCCGGCCCGGCAGCGGCCACCTGATGATTGCCGACGCCGAAGGCGCCGAGGCGATCCTGGATCTGGCCAAATCCCTCGCAAAATCAGGGGCCAAGGATTTCTGGGCCAAGTCCCACATAATCTACATCCCCAAGGCAACTGGCACCAAATACAGCAGCCAGCTGGAAGAGTTGGGCGCCGGCAAGTTCTATGCCGGCCCCTCTTACGAGGCCGCGCAAAGCCGCATCCGCCGTGCCCTGCAGGATTGCCACATGGGCACGCAGGTGTATCTGAGCGGCACCGAAAGCCTGATGGGCCAGGCCATGGCCGAGGCCACCGCGGCGGGCATCCCGCACACCGCGATCCAGACCGAACACCGCGGTTCAACCGCGCGGCGCATGCAATGCGTGCACTGCAAGGGCATCACTGAGGACGTCACCACCGACCCGTTTGAATGCAGCCACTGCGGCCTCAGCCTGTTCGTGCGCGATCACTACTCGCGCCGCCTCGCCGCCTTCCAGGGCGTGCGGGTGGACGCCGAGGATCCGGGCAACATCCCCGAGAAAGTGGAGCTGTTCAAATGAGTGCTGGCACCGCAAAACTGAATGTCACCGTGGCCGAGGTGAAACCAATCAACGATTTGGTCACGCGTTTCAAATTTGTCCGCACCGGCGGCGGCGGCCTGCCAACCTTCTCGGGCGGCGCGCATACCGTGGTGGAGATGCAGGACGGCGATATCACAAGGCTCAACGCCTATTCGCTGATGTCCGATCCGGCCGACCGCGGCGCCTACATGATCTCGGTGCGCCGCGACGACGAAGGCCGCGGCGGCTCCAAGTTCATGCACAGCCAGGTGAAAGAGGGCATGGAGATGGTGATCTCCAACCCGGTGAACCTGTTTTCGCTGGACTTGCGGGCAGGCAAGCATCTGATGCTGGCCGGCGGCATCGGCATCACGCCGTTCATGGCCCAAATGCATCAGCTGACCATGATGGGCGGCCATTTTGAGCTGCACTACGCGGTCCGCACCGCTTCGCTCGGCACCTACGCGGAAGAGCTGAAGGCCAAATACCCCGGCAAGGTCCACATCTACCACGACGACCAGGGGGAGGCGATCGACCTCAAGACTCTGCTCGCCACCCAGCCGCTGGGCACCCATGTCTATGTCTGCGGCCCCAAAGGCATGATCAACTGGGTGCATTCCACCGCCGGGGAGATGGGCTGGCCGCGCGAAGCCGTGCATTCCGAGGAGTTCCTGGCCCCCGCTTCCGGCAAGCCGTTCGAGGTAAAATGCGCTGTGTCGAACAAGGTGGTTCAGGTCGGCGAGCATCAATCGCTGCTGGAAGCGCTGGAAGCAGCCGGCATCGACGCCCCTTACCTCTGCCGCGGCGGCGCCTGCGGCCAGTGCGAGACCAATGTCATCGGCTACGACGGCAAGTTCCTGCATTACGATCACTGGCTGACCGATGAGCAAAAGGCCAGCGGCAAGCATATCATGCCCTGCGTCTCGCGCTTTGAAGGCAAGACCCTGGTCCTGGATCGCTGAGGAAAGAAAATGACAATCCAATTCAACGACGAAACCTTCTACGGCGACTTCACCTTCAAGAACTCGGACTGGGCAGTCAAACGCTTCCCGTTCCCGTTCCACGAGGACAGCTACATGTACTCGGTGAACATGGAGCCGCATAAGTCCTACCGGCCCGGTTCGGTGTTTGAGCGCACCTTCGACGTGGACGAGCATTACGTCTCGGAAATGAAGGACCGTGCCCGCGTGCTGGCAAACGATCCGCTGCGCTGCCAGTCGCTGCCGCACATGACGCTGGCCGGCTGGGACCTGCTGGAACTGATCATGGAGGCCAAGGCGTCCGAATACCCGGACCTGTTCGAACTGCACAAGGACGGCAACCGCTGGCGCTGGATCAACAAGCCGCTGGGCATCGACGACACCTTCACTTTCCTGGACGAAAGCACCCTGCCTTACGGGCCGATGGAATACATCACCCGCCAGACCCAGGGCGACTTTGCGGTGCTGGACCAGCGCGACGACAACCTGTGGATGGATGCCGGCATGGTCACTACCCAGGCTGACTGGTCGCTGGATTTCGACATCGGGATGAACTTCTTTGAATGGCACGCGCCAGTGCCAAAGGCGCATGAGATGGGCATCTTCGTGCGAGCGCTGAAATTCCTGCTGAATATCCAGCAGGGCCAGCCGGCCCGTCGCCTGAACTGGACGATGACGGTCAACCCGCTGTTGGACACCAGTCCTGAGAACTACCACAAATGGGGCGTGATGAAGCAGGGGCTGACGATGGACAACATCGGCGAAAAGCAGCACCTGCGGGTCGAGCTTCAGACCTTCTTCCGCCTGCCCCGCTCCAACGCGCTGGCCTTCCCGATCCGCTGCTACCTGATCAGCTTCAACGATCTGGTGACGGTGCCGAAATGGGGCCGCCGCCTGCACCGGGTGATCCGCGACCTGCCGGAGGAGCTGGCGACCTATAAGGGCTTCATCGACAACCGCCCGCTGATGGTAGAGTGGCTCTCGCAGTATGACGACGGAAGCCCCACCTCGGACGGTATCTGGCCCGACGACGAGTGATCCCGAGCGGACCCTGGCGGGCCGTCCCTACCACCCCTGTCACTAAGGCCCGCCTCACTGACTGCCGCTGCCTCTGGCTCCGGCAGTTTCTTTTTTCTGCAGAGGGAGAACGCAGCCCTCCCGCCCCCGCCTCAGACGGCAGGCTGCGCCTGCCCCCTGCGCGGCGTTGG